>JBAXMR010000114.1:0-16408 GCA_037134195.1 Paludibacter sp.
GTATCACCGGAATTTAACGAATAAAGTGGTCAGTATCGCCGGAATATCCAGTCAGTATGCTCCGAAATACCGAAGCCCGCCCGCCAACGAAAAATCATTAGCCGTCTTTTCTCTCTTCCTAAAATCTAAAAATACAAAATTTATTATCCTTTGATTGAAAAAGTGGTCAGCATCCGCCGTATTGTCACGATATCTTACAAAAAAACATCCTTAAATAGTATTTGCTAAGACCGAATTCGGATGGTCAGCATGCTCCGTTTTATCCAACTGGTAGGGATTGGTAGGGATTGGTAGCGATTGATGGGGGACAAGCGGTTTCCTAACCGCTTTATTTAAATAAGCGACTAGAAGTCGCTTGTCCCTTGGATAGTTAGTTAGGGACAAGCGGTTTCCTTGTCGCTTGAAAAAACTATCCATCAAGCGGTTAGGAAACCGCTTGTCCCTTATAAAACCTATTATCCCTAACTTAACCTAATTATATAAATAAAAAAAAGACTCATTTCTGAGTCTTTTTAGCATTATGGTGAAAGTATTATTTTTTTGCTAATACTTTTATTATTTTCTATGTATTTTAATATGTATATGCCTGACCCGCACGACAACGTGATATGATTTGACAAGTAGCGACTTACTATTTTACCGTCAATAGAATAGAGGATAGAAGGAACTTCGGTATCTCGGAAGAGTTCTCTACCTTGCTGTTTAAAGCTTGTAGGTTCATTTCCATTTACATCGATAACGTTGTTGGTGTAGTCTACTTTTTGTGTTGGAAGATTCATTTCTACTGGTTTGCTAGGAGTTCTCTGTGTTCCAATTCTATAGAGACCTAGATCTGGGACTTGTACAGTCTTGGCATTACCATCTCCGGTGAATGCTAGACTAGGGATTTCTGTCCAAGTTGTATCTTGACCCAAGACAGTACCTAACTTGAAGACTTTGTATATCACATCTTTTGTAGTAGTAGGGAATCTTATAGTCTTCGCTTTCCCATCAATGGCTGGTTTTTCTAGGACTGCGGTGGTATCATTTGTCCATGTTCCTGTCCCATCGTTTGCCATTAATATATGATTCCCTTTTTGTTTATTTTGTATACTATCTCCTTGTGTTCATCAATATCGATTTCATCAACTATTCCGTGCATATCTTGTCATATTTGGACCTCCACTTAGTCTGGCTGTCTGTCCTGGATCGACTCGGATAACATCTGGGCGAGTATTTTGGGTTGTTGATCCCGGTGTACGATCGTAGATATCTGCTTGATAATTTGTGTGTAGCCCTATAGCTTTAGCTACACCATTTTCTGTATAATTTACTATCCAATTTCCGACATTACCTGGTTGTATTTGTATTGTACTTCAATTTACATCTCTACCTGTTCCTGTTCCAAGATGAAAATTTCCACTATTAATATCTATTCCATCTATTGTTATATATATAGGTTCTCCTCCTTTGATAGAGAGATAGTAATCTGATCCACTTGGTAGGTTTGGAATTACAAATGGCGTAGCTGCTGTCTTGTAGTGGATAGGATCAATCGTTGCAGCGTTTTGTCCGTTTACAGCTCCTGCGATAGTAATAAGTGCTGCAGCGGCAATTGTCTTGGCTATATTTGCTTTTTTACTTGATGGTTTGTTTTGTGGATTTTCTAGGTTTTTTTCTAGGTTTTTGCTAGTGGTATTATCAAAAACAACAAAAGCCAACTCCTTGGTGGAATTAGCGGTAGGTGTGATATTGAATATGGATACAAATGAATTTAATGCAAGAGTGATGAATCAATACTTCATGCTTCGTTGGTTTGTTTTTTTTGTTGTTCTACGTGTCCTGTCGGCTCTTTACTACAATCAGAAGTGTACTCTCCATGCATCAGTTACTCGTTGGCTTATCTAAAAAAACAGGAGCTCAAAGGTCTTTACCGGGTATCCCTACCGTGGCTCTTACACATTGCTTCGCTTGCTTTACGCCAATGCTAAATGGATTTCGTCTTACTATACCGGATGTTATAGGTTTGTTAGTTATTAGTTGGGTAAATTAGGTTTGTAAGGGACAAGCGGTTTCCTAACCGCTTGATTATTTAATATTTCAAGCGACTGGGAAGTCGCTTGTCCCTTATCCATAATCTTACCTTATCTCTAATTAACAAAAACCTATATAAAACAGCTGTTGAATGTTGATAAACACTAATTACTGTTCCGCCTGTATTCTTGTTGCCGTGGCTCGCTTAGCCTCAACCGCTGCATCGGCTTGCTCTTAACAAACTTTGCAGTATAGTTTATTTCAAAAAATTAATTATGCAAATAAAAGCATAATTTTTTAATTACGCAATAGGTTTTTAAAAGAAATACATTTAATTTTTTATTTTTCAGTGATGTGTTTTATAAAGTATTGATATACAGTTTAAAGTGTAGCTATTATTCACTAATTATTTTACAAGGGACAAGCGGTTTCCTAACCGCTTGAAATAATGAATATAAGAAAGCGACTAGGAAGTCGCTTGTCCCTCACTTAATCTAATTTTCACTATTTTCCTCCTGTAAGGGTAAGGGGTAACAAATAAGGCATAACCTCATCATCTGCCTTATTTTTTTTGCGGTTATATTGCTTCTTGCTTGCCATAACTTTTCGATAATTAATCGATTTCCCATGTGTCTGAATTTCTTCCTCGCGGCTTTGCTTTCGTGCCGCTTTTACTTGCTCCATGACGGCCAGCCCCCTAAATCCCCCATTAGGGGACTTTTGAATTAGTTTTTTTTTGTTTTTCATTAGTATCTACAATCTTTTTTGTGTTTAGCACCTTTCTTAAAGTCCCCCTTTGGGGGATTTAGGGGGCTATATTTATTATTCTTTTCCCATTTTCCCCTTCCTCTATATCCACATTTACCATCGAGCAGGGTAGGATAGGGGCTATATTTTCCGACCATTCAATAAAGCAAAGATTCCCGCTGTACAAGTATTCTTCAGCTCCCAAATCCAGAGCTTCCTGAATCTTCGTTATCCGGTAACAATCGAAATGATAAATAATCCGACCATCGGCAGCCTCATATTCATTAACGATAGAAAAGGTGGGAGAGTTTACAGTTTCTTTCACTCCCATCGTTTCGCAAATTGATTTTATGAAGGTAGTTTTACCTGCACCCATTTTTCCATTGAATGCAAAAACTGTGCGGTCGCCAATTTGATCAATAAACTTTTGGGCAGTTTGATGTATAGTTTCCAAAGTGAAGCCCCCTAAATCCCCCATGGGGGACTTAAGATTTGTATCAATACTCTTTTCTTCTACTATCATATTTTTTTTAATTTCAAATTCCTAACAAGTCCCTTATGGGGGATTTAGGGAGCCATATTTGTGTGCAAAGATACGGCAAAAAATAAATACTCAATTCTCAGGCCTTCAAATCAGCTTTAAAATAGTTGTAAATAGTTGATGCTCTGCTACTTCCAACAACTTCAGCAAGGTCGCTTAATTCAGCGCTTTTAATCCGTTTTACGCTCTTGAAATGTTTAATCAGGTCGTTTTTTGTCTTTTCACCAATTCCGGGTATCGTATCGAGTTCCGAAGCCACTTGAGTCTTGCTTCGCTTGTCCCGATGAAAGGTGATAGCAAAACGATGAACTTCGTCCTGCATCGAAGCCAGCAACTTAAATAATGGGTCGTTAATTTTCAACCCTATTTCTTTTGGAGGAAATCCATATAATAATTCGCGTGTGTGATGTTTACTGTCTTTTGCTAGCCCGGCTATTGGGATGATAATCTGAAGTTCTTCTTCAATCACTTGCCGTATCACTTCCATTTGCCCAACTCCACCATCGGCTATTATCAAATCGGGTAGAGGCGATTCTTCGTTTAACATACGACTATAACGCCGTCTGACTACTTCTTTCATGGAAGCATAATCGTCCGGACCAACCACAGTTTTAATGTTATACTTCCGATAGTCTTTTTTCGATGGTTTTCCTTTTTTGAATACAACACAAGCAGCTACTGCATCTGTACCTGAAATGTTGGAGTTGTCAAAACACTCAATGGTCAATGGAGGTTTGTCCATGTGCAATAGCTCTTGAATGTTTTTCATCAGTTGCATTGCACGCTGATTCGGGTTAAGCTTCTCTTCCTGCTTCAATTTATCCAGTTTATATTGCCTAACATTCTGAATAGCAAGCTCTAAGAGTTTTTTTCGGTCACCACGTTGAGGAATAACTACCGTTGCATCCTTCAATTGGTAATTTATCTCAAATGGCACAACAATTTCCTTTGAATTACTGTGTAACCGTTCCCGAAGTTCCACAATAGCCATTGAGAGCAGGTCAGCCTTGTCTTCATCCATACGCTTTTTGTATTCAATGGTGTAACCCTGAATAACACAGCCTTTCGAAATGCGCAAGATATTTACAAACGCAGCATTCTCATTTTCGTCGTAGGCAAACACGTCCGTATTTTCAACAACCGTATTGGCAATAATGGATTTCGATTTATAGCTTTCTATTAAATCGTATTTCAATTTCAACAGATGTGCTTCTTCAAATTTATATTCTTTTGCCAGCTCTTGCATTTGGTCCATCAACAATTTGCTTATTTCATTCGCATCACCACGGATTATCTGACGAACCTGCTCAATGGTTTGCTTATATTCCACTTCCGTTTCTTTTCCTTCACAGGCACCTTTGCATTTATGGATATGATATTGAAGACAAACCTTAAACTTTCCGGCGTCTATATTTTCTTTTGTCAAAGGCAGGCGACAGGTGCGAAGTGGAAATAATTTATGAACAATTTCTAAAATAGAGTTGATAGTATAGTTCGAGCTATACGGTCCAAAATACTGCGATCCGTTTTTGAATATATTACGTGTTTTAAAAATTCGGGGAAAGGGTTCGTTGGTAATACAAATACTTGGATAGGTTTTACCATCCTTCATCAATACATTATATCGGGGCTGATATTGTTTAATCAGATTGTTTTCGAGTAGGAGGGCATCCTCTTCAGTTTCTACAACTATGTACTTTAAAGTTGCAATGTTTTTTACCAATACATTGGTTTTACCCGAATCGTGTATCTTGTTGAAATAGGAGCTAACACGTTTCTTCAGATTCTTTGCTTTACCTACATATATTATTTCATCGTTTACATTATAGTACTGGTACACCCCCGGTTTATCCGGCAGTGCATTTACCTGTTCTTTTAATGTATTGGTCGATTTCATGATTTATTATATTCATCAAGTGACTTTAAGTCAACAGATGAATAGTTTTTTATTTGTTCCACGTGGAACAAGATTGATTGTGTTATATTGTTTCACGTGGAACAATTGTTTGTCTTTTGAACCCCTCCGCTTCGCTCGTCCCCTTGGGAAGGGGACATTTCCGAGGAATGAGCTTATTTACAAGAATTCTGAAGTTAATCATCTACTATAAACTACCTACTATAAACTAGCAAAAAGTCTATCTTCCCAATAACACCAATAATATATTCACATCGCTTGGCGAAATACCCGGAATGCGACTTGCCTGCCCAATGTTTTCAGGGTCAATCTTCGTTAGTTTTTGCCGTGCTTCGGTGGATAAAGATTGAATGATGTTGTAATCAATTCGTCCACGAATGTTGATATGCTCTAACCGTTGAAGCTTTTCGGCAATTAATTTCTCCCGTTGAATATAGCCTTCATACTTTAATAACACTTCTGTAGCTTCAATTGTTTCTTCTTTTCTACTGCCGATTTCATTGATTTTGGTCTTCAGTGCAGGTACAGCTTCAGCCAACATTTCTATTCCAAGTTGCGGGCGCAAGACCAAATCACTCAATTTACAGCCATGTTTTAATTCCGATGATTCATTTGCAGCCAGAAAATCATTGATTGCAGCTGGTTTAATTGATTCGTTTTTGATGAAATCAGTCAGAATAGCCTGCGCTTCTTTTTTCGTCTGTAACTGATGGTGGCGATTTTGGGTAGCTAAACCAATAGCATATCCTTTTTCAGTCAGGC
The DNA here is from genome assembly GCA_037134195.1 of Paludibacter sp. Taxonomy (GTDB): domain Bacteria; phylum Bacteroidota; class Bacteroidia; order Bacteroidales; family Paludibacteraceae; genus Paludibacter. The sequence goes on from JBAXMR010000114.1 coordinate 5,979, forward strand.
GCATATCGGCATCATCCTGTCGGAGAATCAGGCGGTATTCGGCGCGTGAGGTAAACATGCGGTATGGTTCATCAACTCCTTTGGTTACCAAATCATCAATCAGTACACCAATATAGGCTTCGTTGCGGGCGAGGGTGAATTCAGTTCCTCCGTGACAATTAATGTGAGCATTTATTCCGGCAATCAATCCTTGACCGCCAGCTTCTTCATAACCAGTGGTTCCGTTTATTTGTCCGGCAAAGAAAAGGTTTTTAATTTTCTTTGTCTCAAGCGTGTGTTTTAATTGAGTAGGATCGAAGAAATCATATTCAATGGCATAACCCGGGCGATAAAGCTGCGCATTTTCCAATCCAACTACTGTATGAATAGCATCAATCTGAACCTGAAGTGGGAGCGAGGACGAAAAACCATTCAAATAGTATTCCTGAGAATCTACTCCTTCGGGTTCAAGGAATAACTGATGCGAAAGTTTATCCGAAAAAGTGATTATTTTTGTTTCTATACTCGGGCAATAACGGGGGCCAATACTCTGAATTTGTCCGTTGTAAAGAGGTGAATCTGCCAATCCTTTTCGCAATTCTTCATGCGTTGTTTCATTGGTATAAGTTATCCAGCAACTGCGTTGTGTAAGTTCCCGTTTTGCTTCTTCCAGAAATGAAAATTTATGAAAGTCATTTTCTCCGATTTGCTCGGCCATTTTTGTGAAATCAATGGTACGACCATCTATACGGCAGGGAGTCCCGGTTTTCATTCTATCCGTGGTGAAACCGATAGATTTTAGCTGTTCGGTAATGCCAAAGGAAGCAGGTTCCGAAACGCGACCACCGCTTAATTGATTTTTTCCGAAATGCATAAGCCCTCCAAGGAAAGTTCCTGCGGTGAGGACGACAGATTTGGCTTTCATTTCAACTCCAAGTGCAGTGATAACTCCGGTAACTGCTCCATTTTCGAATGTAAGTTGTTTGACCGTGTCCTGCCAGATATAGAGATTGGGTGTATTCGATACAGTGTGAACCCACTGCTTGATAAACTCCTGACGATCACTTTGAGAGCGTGGACTCCACATGGCCGGCCCTTTGGAGCGATTGAGCATGCGGAATTGTATGGCGGATCGGTCGGTGATGATACCCATCTGACCACCGAGTGCATCAATTTCACGCACTATCTGCCCTTTAGCAATGCCACCCACAGCAGGGTTGCAACTCATCTGACCAATTTTATTCATGTCCATGGTGATGAGCAGGGTCTTAGAACCCATATTGGCGGCAGCGCATGCGGCTTCATTACCGGCATGACCGGCACCTATCACAATTATGTCGTAATTGAAATCCATGTTTTTATTTACAATTTACTCATTTACAATTTACTATTGGTAACAAACGTAAATCAATATCATATTACATTAAAGTTCAACCCACTACGGGGTTGATATTTCTTCTTTTCATTATTCCCCCGGTTGCACCGGGGGTTATTCACATTAAACTCCTTCGGAGTTTCGGCTCACTTGACGAGGTCGGTCGTTTCTGAAGTTTTTAGCTCTTTTCCGAAAGCGTAAGTATAACAGCCTATAAATAGCTAATGTTTTGGGCTGCAAAGTTATAAAAAATGAACGGACTATGGTGTGCGTAGTTCGAAGTAATTTAAATAGTATAAGTGGATTTAGTCAGTTTGCAAATGGAGCTTTGTTTTTTGAGAATAGAGGTGTAAACTTTGTTAATAGAGAAACAATGTCGGAATATGGAGGAGTGATGTTTATGAATGACGGAGGAATGTTTGTAAAGAGTGGAGAGATGTTTGTGAATGGATGTAAGAGGTCTGTAAATGAAGACAGGATTTCGATAAATTGATATTCAAATTCTTTAATTCTGGGGGTTAATCACATTAGCCACTCCGAGGCAAAGAGATTATTGTATTGTATATCAAATGAATGAGCATGTCATTTATAAAATATAAGGGGTACTGAGTAGTTACAAAAAGCCACGATAGATTAGTTTCTTTCGTGGCTTTTTGGAGAGTTTGTCCCGTTATTTTTTTAGTGGGCTAAATTTTAATCCCGAGATTTGGCGGAACTGGGGACTTGTGGCACCGAAAACCGATTTTACGTAGGTTTTTACGTCGGCTGCAGTGTCGACTAAACCGGTGAGTGGTTTGTAAAGTGCCTCATTTCGGGTGATGCGGGCGTTGTCAACTGCTACTTTTGTTTCGATAACCGTGTGGTTTTTTGTAGCCAAATCATCCCGATAGGTTTTGAGTGATTCAATTTTCAAATCAATTTCGTTAGGGTTGTATTGAGGAGTGATTTCCAGTAGCTTGATAAATTCATCCATATTATGTAACTGATCGTCGTATCCAAGTTGTGCGCTTGAAATTTGTGTGTCTTCCGGTTGAAGGGTAGTTTGATTTGGCGCTGCTTCCGTTGTTTTTTTCTTCGAAACTTTTTCTCCTTTCATTTTATGTACCAGTGCTTTTGCCGATTGGTCGGTTTGTGCAGAGGTTTTGGTAGCTACTAATGAATTCAACACTCTGGTTACTAAAGGTTCAAGCGGTTCGAATGCTTCTTTGCGGGTATTTACAGCACTTGTGTAGGGCTGTTTAACTTCATGGAGTACGGACTGAGCGGATCTTGAATCGCTAAGTCTTTTCTCCAATTCGAGGATTCCAATGTCGGGGTTAGATGGATTGTACTTTGCTCCGAATCCTTTTAGAATTACAATCATTAAATCCAAATTGTCGATGTTAACCTGATGGCCTGTTTCTTTTGATGTGCTCATTTGTGATTAAGATTAAATTGTTAGGTACTAAATTTGTTTGGAGTAAATCATTACATAATTGCATGTAAACAAGCTTATTATGTGTATAATTAACATGTTGCAAAACTACAATTTTTTTTATTTGTAAAGAATAGTGGGCCGATGTGTTTTTAGAAAAATTAAGAAATAAGGTGATTAATTTGTCTTACTAAATCGGTTGAATTGTTATAAAAAACGCTTTGTTAATGCGGGATGTGTGAATTTTTTGTATTTATTACAATCAAAACAGCGTTAAGATAATTTAACGATTTTGTGTCTTGTTTTTCCGGTTTTGGATGGGTGATTTTTTGTTAGGAAATATATTTACGGGTTGAAAATCTTCGTTACTTTTTGATATTTATAACTAAACGTGACTCATAATCTTTGATTTATAGTCAATAAATTGAAGAAATCGTCGAGCTTAACCACAAAAACATTTCGACCCAGCTGGGGATGTGCATTTATACAGGCGCGGTCAAATTGGAAGACGCTTTCATTGCTTGTCTTGATTTTGAAAAAGGCGGCGGGTTGATTCCGACCATTATCCAAGATATTGATACCAAACAGGTTTTGACCTTGGCATATTCAAACAAGGATTCGCTTAGAAAAGCTTTTGAAACAGGATTGGGGACTTATTTTAGTCGCTCAAGAAACGAACTTTGGACAAAGGGCCTGACTTCGGGGAATATCCAAGAACTCTTGAATGTGCGTTTTGACTGCGATTTTGATACCCTTTTGTTTAAGGTGAAACAAAAAGGAGACGCTTGCCATTTGGAGAGATTTAGTTGTTTTGAGGACAAAGAATTCGGGATATCAGAACTTTATAAACTTTTGCAGTCCAGGAAGGAAAGCTTGCCTGAGGGCTCTTTTACCACTAAGTTGTTCAAGGACAATTTCTTTTTGAAAAGAAAAATTATGGAAGAGGCTTTTGAGGTGGTTAATTTTGAGGAGGGCGACGGGCTTGAGTGGGAAGTAGCTGATTTGACTTACTTTTTGTTGACTTTTATGGTGGAAAACGGAATCACCCCAGAGGAAGTTTTGAATAACTTGGCCTCTAGGGCGAAATAGTTTAACAGGGAAAAGGTGAAAAGATTTCTCTCATTGCTCGAAAACAAGAAGAGCTGCAAGTTCAGGATGACGTGATTTAGGAAGATCTTCACCCTTCGACCCCTCCATTCTTCATTACATTTTTGTAATAAATGTTACTTTTGTAATAAAATATAGTAAAATGCAAATATGTCATTGCGAGACATTAAGCTCCAGGTGTGACAGTTGTAGTCCACCAAAGCAATCTATTGCAAGACTTGGATGAGATTGCTTCGTGCGATAAAAAATTTTAACATTATGAGATTCACGTCTCGCAATGACGTGGGGGAAACTAACTATTCACCTATTCACCTTATAACCGAAAAGAAAGGGGTAATGATATGAGAAATTTTAATAATTATAAAAAAGCAGGGATAACAATAGAGGTTGCTTTGGCTTTGGCGCTGGGGATAGTGGTTTTGCTTTCGGTTTTCACGGTATTTAGCAATAACCTGAAAGCTATGTTTGGAGCCACAAAATTTAATAACCTCGCAAAAACCCACACCGTTGCCGCCAAAAATACGGGCTACTCGCTGTCCCAACAGACAATAGGAATCGTCGGAGAGCAAGGGCTTCAACAGCACATGACCGACGCTCAAGCAGGGATAGACCAAGCATATCTCAAGAGTATACAAAAGCCCCCTGTCCCTTTGACCGCCCAAGAGCAGATAGATTTGGCTAAATACTTCACTGAAAAGAAGATTTTAAACCAGTGGAAGGTTCCTGTCATCGATCCGAGGTCTACCGCAAAAACAGCAACAGGCGCGACCAATGCAGACTATTTCCCTCAATCAGAAATAAAACTTGCTAAGGACAATGGAATTGACTTGGGCTCCTTTAATCTAGGACTAATTTATGTCGATTCTATGCCTAATCCTGATGATGGAATAAATTGGGACACCCAGAAAACCCTTTCCACGATGGAGAGAGAAAAAGAGCCTCAAAAATTAGCTTGGATCGACAAGGCTTTAAGCTCTTTTGATAATGTGAAAAAGTCCTTGAATCCTTAAAATTGGTAATCGATTATATTTTACTACATATGAACGTCGTGGAGGCCTGTATCAAGGTTGTTCAATTTGGATAATGACATATTGCTCCAGTCCAAGTTGTAATCGACATTTTCAGATGATGTATATATTTTAGATACTGTTGTTTTGTCTTTCGGGACAATTTTACAGTTATATCTTTCGGTTCCATCGTCGAATATTTGATACTCTTTTACCCCGTCGACCTGAGGAATATACTTAAGCGTTCCGTTATCTTCCCAGCCTGTATTTTCTGATGGAGGTTTTCCTCGTTTTGTTATAAGTTCTTGTACCACCACCCCGTCAGCTGTCGAAGAATACTTGTAACGGCGATAACTAGTTGTTCCAAATTCTGAATTTTTGCTAGTACCATCAAATACCAGCGTATCTTTTGTGGAGAGTTCTTCATTTATGGCAAATTGTAAATCTGTATTATAAAAATCATCGTGATAGCCGAATTTGATAATGTCTCCGTTTTTGATTACCTCAGACACCTTGATATCACTTGCCAGTTTGACTGCAGGAATCCCCAAGTAGTCAAAGATATCACAGAGGGTTTGGGCAGCACTGGTGTGTCCGGTTGTAATCGAATCGGTGGCAATACCATAAGTATTCGGCTTACCTACTGAATCATTCGAATAAAGAAGACTATTTGCAATTTTAATTTCACTTTTGGGATCACAGCCGCTTATCAGTAAGGGACTCCCGGTGGCTAACGCTATGACACCGAGTCTCAAAAGGCGTTTATACATAGAGCGGGAGATGGTTAACTTTGACCCACGAAATATGCTGTCGGTATCTTTTCTTTTCCCTAAGCTTGCTGAACTATTTGATGATTTCGTTTTCATGGGTTGTTAACCTACTTGTTTGTATAAACAATTAACTCTGCAAAGATATAAAAGATGTACAAATAATACAATATTTACCGTTAATAATTGTGTGTTAATTAAATGAGATTTTCAGTTTATGATTATCTGCAAAATGTACATTATATATCCCGAAGGGATGAAATTTTAATAATTTGTAGCGGTGGGGGGGGCGAAACAAATACGCATTCGGGTTCTGGAAAAAGGGTTTACAACACCTCGACCTCATGCATTGGACATGAGAAATATAAGAAACCCATCCTCCGCCAGCTGGCGGATACTTCCCTTTTTCAAAGGGAAGATCTTGGTGTGCGGGAATTTATACTTTTGATGAAGATTTTATACAAGTTTGAATTTATCACTAACAATAATTAAATGTAAAAAACTTCTTGTTCAGTTGATGTCCACTTTTGTAAAGGGGACGAGCGAAGCGGAGGGGTTAACTGCTCTATTATACCTTCAACGACGACTTATTTCTAAACGCTGCTGTAAATATTCTGAGTGATTTTTATGACATTAATGTTACGATTTAAATAAATAAATTCCTGTGTAAGCATGATGGAGAGCGGTTTGAAGTTAGTCAATACTTTCCATTGTATAAGCGTATTCGCCGAGAAACAAAAAGTCATTCCGGCAAGTAATAGGTGTTGTGTGAGCAGGATAGGTTCCTGTTTTATTTTCCGTTGTTCGTCCCAGAGGAATATCAGATAGCCTGCAATCAGAATTATGCTTCCTATGAAAAGCTTGAAGGTAAAAGGCGTATTATTGAAGTAGTACGTGAATGATCCGTTTATTGCCAACCCTAAAAACATATAATAACTCAGGCGTTTCAGGCTTCCACTCTTCAGGAATGTTACCATCAATATCAGACCTAATGTTCCCAATAAACACCCGATAACTATGCGATAAAATAGTGGTTGTGTTATAAAGGAAAGACCACCGGTTTCAGTAAAGAATAATGCAACAGCTGTAAATGCAACAGTGAATATAGCCCGTCGACTGATAAGATACAAGGATTCTTCATCGCGTGCAGACCATTTCCAAACTACGTTATTGAAGGCGTATAAAATGAAGGACAAGAATAACCAAATCATACATATAATTTATTGGAATACAAATATAGAATTTTTCAACAAGAATGATGGTTGTGGTTTAATATTTTACCCCCGCCCAACCGGATATAATTTTATTAGATGTTCAAATGTTGACCGCTGCTATTGGAATTTATTTCTAATCCCAACTTATATATTGAAGTCGTCTTGACTTTTATAATGTTTCTATTTTTGAGAATTTATTGCTGATCTGAATCGGGTCTCGCGAGTTCCAACTCGCGGTATTTATGAATATTCGCGAGTTGGAACTCGCGAGACCCAAAAATAAAGACATTTCAGAAAAAGTCAAGACGGCTTCATTCTTAGGATTTGTAATCCCTTCTTGTTAAAAAACAGCCTTTTCACAGTGGCTATTTTTAAACCTCACTTCCTACTTTTTGTATAAAACAAAAAAGAAAGTATGGATTCACACATTCAACTCTAGCAGATTTGGAAAAGATTGGAAGAAAGAGAATGGTTGGGTAAACCGAAACCGCCTCGTGTGTGAAGTAGAGTCCGAACACTGGCGGAAAAGCTAACAGATAAATCAACATGTAGTACTAACTTTGCATATTAAGCAATTAATTGTCAGAATATATGATATGTATTTCAACCGGTTTCTTTTAATACATTCTTTAAACGAGTTTTATTATTCATTCAAAAAGAAGTTTGTATATTTGCACTGTGTTTGCAAAACATACACTTTAAAAATAAAGTATTTTGTTCTATTGTATTAATTCTATGGGAGTTGGTCGTAGAAAGATATAACGTAAAAATTTACAAAACATGAGAACGTTAAATATTTCAATATCAGACTTTGAATATAATCAGTTTGGTATTAACAACGAAAGTTTATCATTTACTGAATTTGTTGATATTGTAAATAAAGAGCTTACGAAACAAATGCTGAATAAGTGTGTTCAGTTGTCTGAAAAATACAAGCTTTCTACTATGACAATGGATGAAATTAGCAATGAGGTTAAAGCTGTAAGAAATGCAAAAAGTAATCATTGATACAAACGTATTGGTATCTGCATTAATACAACGAAATTACCCAAATTTTATCCTATATGATTATGTTCTGGAAAATCGAGTTGAGCTATGTTTATCTACGGATTTGTTTGAAGAGTATTTCGAGGTTTTAAATAGACCAAAATTCAGAAAATATCCAGATTTTATTAGTAAAGCAGAATTTATTTTATCCCAAATAGAGACAAAAGCTTCAAAATTTTATCCGACCCAACGACTTGATATTATAGAAGATGATGCCGACAACAGATTACTTGAATTGGCTGTTACTTCAAATGCCGACTTTATTATTACAGGCAATACAAATGATTTTACAATGAATAATTTTCAGGGAACAAAGATAGTCTCACCAAAAGATTATTGGGATTTATACAAAGAATAGCTTTTGCTGTAAACCACCTTAATCCAATCGGAAATATTATCGGTAATTTCTTGCAAAATAATGGGATTTGAATAATATACGTATTAAATAGCTGTGGTTAACTGTAATCCGTCAGACCGCATCCGCCCAACCGGATATAATTTTATTAGATGTTCAACTGTTGACCGCTGCTGTTGGGAACCAACGGTCATGACCGAAGGGAATAATTATTTCTAATCCCAACTTATATATTGAAGTCGTCTTGACTTTTATAATGTTGCTATTTTTGAGAATTTATTGCTGATCTGAATCGGGTCTCGCGAGTTCCAACTCGCGGTATTTATGAATATTCGCGAGTTGGAACTCGCGAGACCCAAAAATAAAGACATTTCAGAAAAAGTCAAGACGGCTTCATTCTTAGGATTTGTAATCCCTTCTTGTTAAAAAACAGCCTTTTCACAGTGGCTATTTTTAAACCTCACTTCCTACTTTTTGTATATAACAAAAAAGAAAGTATGGATTCACACATTCTGCTCTCACGGTTTTGGAAAAGATTGGAAGAAAGAGAATGCTAAGATAAACTGAAATAGATTTAGTATATCTTTATTTTCTAAGCCCTTTTTCTCAATTTCGTTTCGCATATATTAATAAAACAGATAAAGAGTAGGATTATACGTATAGATAATATATCTTTGCAGGTATAAAATTTGAAATTATGGATGCAAAACTGACAGTAAAATTAAATAAAAATGTGATTGATAAGGCAAAAGGCTATGCATCAACTCAAAAGAGAAGTTTATCACGTATCATAGAGTCGTATTTAAATTCATTAGTTAGTCATACCAATGAAGTAACCGATGATGAAATACAGATATCTGCATTTGTCAAAAGCATGTCAACAGGTGTGCATTTACCTTTTGAAGTTGATACTAAGAAAGAGTATTCAGATTACCTGTCCGAAAAATACAAATGAAGACCAGACTATTTATCGACACCAATATAATGCTCGATTTGTTGGGAGAGCGTTTGCCTTATTACGATTCAATTGCCAAAATAGCTACATTGGCCGATAGAGGAGAAGTTTCAATTGTGGTTTCAGCATTGTCATATTCTACAGTTGCATATTTGCTTTCGAAATATGAAAGCACAGAGAAGGTAAAAGATAAACTACGAAAATTCAAGATTATCTCAGAAATATCCGACTTGGATGAAAAAACGATAGAGAAGGGATTGAATTCGAACTTTTCTGATTTTGAAGATTCGTTACAGTATTTTTGTGCCTTAAAATCAGACTGTAATGTGATACTTACCCGGAATCAAAAAGATTTTAAAGAATCGAATATTCCAGTTATGTCAGCAAATGAGTATTTGAAAAGTATCAAGAGAAAATAAAATTTCAACAGTCAAATTATTTACTGTTGAATGAATTTATTGATATAATACGCAAACAATTAATATTTTGCCCCCTTATAACCTTGTCCAATCTGATATGTTCTTAAGTAAATAATACTAATGGAATTGAAGGCTGTCAGGTGGGGTGTAAAAAATTAACCACATATATTTAAAATCTTCGTTCCTAAATTAGACAGATTAATAGAACGCAGATTTTCGCAGATTTAGCGGATTAAAAAACGGATAAGAAAAAATGCAAGCATTTTTGATTTTGCGCTAAAATCAATCCCGATTTATTCGGGATTTAAAATCCGTCGTAAATAAGAAAATCCGTCTTATCAGCTTTATCAGCGAAATCCGCGTCCTATTCTTTATTCATCTAGTTGAATTAGAATATCATTTGCAATAAATTAGGAACGAAGATATTTTTCAATGAAATGCTGATTTTTTACACCCCAGCTGTCAGGATTTTCAATCCTCCTTTTGTATTCTTAGAAACTGTTTAAAAATAATCGTCAATATAGTATTTGGACTGGTTTTCAGCTGAATAAGTATTCTTCTATATTTTTGAAACCTGAACTATCTTATTGTTTTTCATTCTTTTTTGACTATTTGTACCTTTATTTTTCTCAAATAGCCCGCTATTTTTCAAAAAACAAAGCCACAACTAGCATAAAAAATAATTGAAAAACAATTTAAGATTTATTTTTAAACAGTTACTTAGAATTTTCAACCCCCTGTTTTCAGCATTGGGACACCCTATGAAAAATTGACAATTTTATAAAGTTCCG
>JBAXMR010000115.1:0-16306 GCA_037134195.1 Paludibacter sp.
ACAAAGATAGCTATTATTTTTTAATTGTACAATTTATTATTTCACAAAGCCTAAAAAGAAAATTTACTAAATCCTTTGATAAAGTTGATAATCTGAAACTTATCCATGAGCTACAGGTTCACCAGATAGAACTGGAAATGCAGAATGAAGAACTCCTGAAAGCCCGCGAACAAGCCGATGTGGCTATGGAGAAATATACCGATTTATACGATTTTGCACCCTCAGGATATATTTCACTATCAAACGAAGGCTCTATTACTGATCTGAATTTTTCAGCTGCAACTATGCTTGGAAAAGATAGAAAACATTTAAAAAATACCCGTTTTGGTCTTTACGTTCATCCCGATAGTCTGGAACTTTATAATCAGTCATTAGCAGTTGCCTTTCAAGAAAAAACAAAAAAATCCTGTGAGTTATTTCTCATATCAGGCAATGACACTAAAATTTGTGTCCATATTGAAGCTATAGTATCCGAAAATTCAAACCTGTGTTTACTCAACCTGATTGATATAACTGAACGTAAACGATTGGATGAAGAATTGATTAAAAAATCAAAACAATTCGAAGATTTGAATCGCTATTTCCTCGACAGAGAGCTCCGAATGATAGATTTGAAGAAAGAAATCAATGAGTTATTGATAAAATCAGGTTGTGAAAAAGAATACTTAATCTGAAAAAACAGGGAGGTTGAAGTTCTAACTCCTACCATCATAAAATATATAAACAGAGGTTTCGTTTTTAGGAAATCTCTGTTTTTCAATTATGATTCAATTACATTTCCCACTTTCAAAAAAAAGTACTATTTTTAAACCCTCAAATACATAATAACATTAAATAAGTAACAATATGGAAAACAATGCATTACTAACAGAAGTAATGACCAAAGCACAGGTTTGGCTGGATGGAAATTACAATGAAGAGACAAAAAATGATATCCGCAGGATGATAAATGCCGAAGACAAAACGGAATTGATTGACTCTTTTTACCGTGACCTCGAATTCGGAACCGGAGGATTACGTGGCATTATGGGTGCCGGCTCTAACCGTATGAATATCTACACCGTGGGTGCTGCCACTCAGGGTTTAAGCAATTATCTAATAGCGCAGTTTCCTGAAGTGGCACAAATCAGCGTGGTGATAGGACACGATTGCCGCAATAATAGTCGCCTATTTGCAGAGATTTCGGCTAATATCTTTTCGGCTAACGGGATTAAGGTCTATTTATTTGAAGACCTCCGCCCTACCCCTGAAGCTTCATTCGCTATTCGCCATCTTGGCTGTCAGAGTGGAATTATCCTTACTGCTTCGCACAATCCGAAAGAATACAACGGATACAAGGCGTACTGGAACGACGGTGCTCAAATGGTTGCTCCACACGATGAGAATGTAATTACAGAAGTAATGAAAATTAGCAACGTGGACGATATTAAATTCAACGGAAACCCTGCGTTAATTGAAATTATCGGCGAGGAAATAGATAATGCATTTATTGAAAACATTAAAAAACTCTCACTTTCGCCCGATTCAATCAAACGCAACAGCAACCTGAAAATCGTTTATACTCCAATTCACGGAACGGGTGTAAAACTTATTCCACAGGCACTGAAAGAATATGGATTCACCAACATTATTCCTGTACCTGAGCAAAATGTAGTGAGTGGCGACTTTCCAACTGTGGTTTCGCCCAACCCCGAAGAACCTGCTGCACTGGATATGGCTGTGAAAAAAGCCATTGAGACCGATGCTGATATCGTAATGGCTTCCGATCCGGATGCTGACCGTTTGGGTATTGCGGTGAAAAATGATAAAGGAGAGTGGATTCTGGTAAACGGTAACCAAACCGCACTGTTGTTTATTTATTACCTAATCCGTAGGTGGAACGAATTGGGTAAAATTACCGGCAATGAATATATCGTAAAAACCATTGTTACTACCGAAATTATCAAACAAATTGCCGACCGTAACAAAGTAGAAATGTTCGACTGCTACACCGGTTTCAAATGGATTGCTGCCGTAATTCGCGAAAACGAAGGAAAGAAAACTTATATTGGCGGTGGTGAAGAAAGCTATGGCTTCCTGCCAGAAGAATTTGCACGTGATAAAGATGCAGTATCATCGTGTGCCGTAATGGCAGAAATTGCTGCCTGGGCAAAAGATAACGGCAAAACCTTATTTGAACAATTGCAGGATATATACGTGGAATATGGCTTTGGCAAGGAAAAAGGTATTTCGGTAGTGCGTAAAGGTAAATCGGGTGCTGAAGAAATTGCTCAAATGATGCGCGACTTCCGCACCAATCCACCAAAAGAAATTGCAGGCTCAAAAGTAAGCGTTATTAAGGATTATGAGTCGCTGAAAATGACTAATGTGGCTACAGGAGCAGTAAGTGAGCTTGATTTCCCATGCACATCAAACGTGCTTCAGTACTTCACCAAAGACGGAACCAAAATTTCGGTTCGCCCTTCGGGAACTGAGCCTAAAATTAAGTTCTATATCGAAGTTCGTGGCGAAATGAATAGTCGTGCCGAATACGATGCTGCGGATGCTGCTGCCAACAAAAAGATAGAGGCTGTTCGTGCTTCATTGGGAGTTTGATTTGAATTGACAATTAAAAACTAATAATTAACCCACCTTTCGGAAAAATGAAAGGTGGGTTTTTTTATGAAATTGATAAATAATAACCTGAAAAAAACAATAAAGCAACTTGTTTTTTTTGTTTTGGAATAACCATTAACCGGTTTATTTTTTATCTTTACACTTTCAATAAGTATGAGTAACGAGAGAATTATAGAACAAACAATTGCCTTTGTAAAACAAACACTTGAAGAGGCTGAGGGAGGTCACGATTGGTGGCATATATATCGTGTGTGGCAACTGTCGAAACTGATTGCCGGAACTGAAAATGTCTCGCTATTGGTAGTGGAGTTGGGTGCGTTGCTTCACGATATAGCTGATTCTAAATTCAACAATGGTGATGAAGAAAAAGGTCCTCTCACTGCTCTGCATTTTCTGAACACATTAGACTTGAAAGGATCAGTGATAGAGCATGTTGTACATATTATCCGCAATATTTCCTTTAAGGGCGGAAAAGAACTCCGAAAGTTCAGTTCGCTCGAATTGGATGTGGTTCAGGATGCTGACAGACTCGATGCATTGGGTGCAATAGGCATAGCTCGCACATTCAATTATGGAGGGTTTATGAACCGGGAACTCTATAATCCGGAAATACCACCCAACCTAAGCATGACAAAGGAGGAATATAAAAACAGTACTGCACCTACCCTGAACCATTTTTATGAAAAACTGTTATTGCTCAAAGACCGCATGAACACAACAACCGGCCGCCAACTGGCTAAACACAGGCATGAGTTTATTGAACAGTTTCTCGACGAGTTTTACGCTGAATGGAACGGGAGGATTTAGTTTATAGTTAATAGTTTGTAGTGCCGGTTTAGAAAATCAGAACCTTGAATTGATAATTGGAAATTGATAATTGGAAATTGAATTATGAGAATGTACATGTTGACTTTAGTTAGTCTGTTGCTTTTAATAGCCATTCCCGACACGTTTTTCTACCTTAAACTGAAACGCAAAGACTCTCATCCTTTTTATATTGTTCTGCACCTGATACCTGCTCTTGTATTTGCGGGTTTGTTCATGTATATCAAATTAGGGTTAGAAAGCATGCATAATTTCCGAATTGTGGTAGCAGTTATGTGGCTTTTCTTTTTTTTCCTGCTAATTTACCTCTCCAAATTGATTCATGCATTCTTTTATGTGCTTGAATATGCATTTAAGAAGATTACAGGACGTGGAAGCATCTATTTTTATATAGCCCGGATAGCAATGAATGTTTATCTTGTTGCTGTCATGCTTATAAGTGCTTACATTACCCCTCGTAATTTCGATGTAACACATGTAGAAGTGCCCATCAAAGGACTTCCTGCTGCTTTTAATAATTATCGAATTGTTCAGATATCCGACATTCATTTGGGAAGCTGGAACAAAAAGTTTGACAAATTGCAACCGGTAATAAAACTTGTGAACGAACAACAGCCTGATATAATTATATTTTCGGGCGATATGGTGAACAATTTTGGTGAAGAAGCTGTAGGATGGAAACCTTATTTCAGGAAACTGAAAGCACGTTATGGAATGTATGCTGTGCTTGGAAATCATGATTATGGTGATTATAACGATTGGAAAAATGATTCCATGCGAACTGAAAACCGTCAAAGTATTTGCAGGTCAATTACTGATTTTGGTTTTAAATTGCTTCAAAACGAACATATTTATTTGAGAAGTGATTCAGACAGCCTAACATTGGTAGGTCTTGGCAACTGGAGTAAATCCAATCTCTCCAATTACAGCGATTTAGCCAAAGCATTACAAAACACGCCACCGAAAGCACCCAAAATACTTATTGCACATGATCCTTCGCAATGGGAACCGGAAGTAATTGAACATAAGGATATTGCACTAACTCTTTCAGGTCATACACACGCCGGTCAGCTGGGTATAAAATTTGGAAAACATCTTTTTTCTCCTGCTGCTTTTGTTTTTAAGTACTGGTCAGGGTTATATAATGTTGATAATCAATATATTTATGTAAACAGAGGTATTGGTTACATCGGTCTTCCTATGTATATTGGTGTTCGCCCCGAAATTACTGTGATTGTGTTGAAAGCTGCACCTAAAGTGAAATAAAACCTGTCTTCTATTTATTTCATCTCTAAAAATCAACTTTCATTGATTAATTTCCTTTTTATTGCTCATGGATTGTTAGTTTTTAGAAACTTATCAACAACCACCTTAAAATCATTGGATAATTCAGTCAAATTGTGTAGTTTTGAACTCTAATAAAAAAATTCAGAATGAAACAAATCTTTCCCTTTGCACTTTTAGCACTTTTTATCCTGAACGGATGTAATTCCAAAACCGATAAGAAAATTTCCGACAAAATACCTTTTCACAAAACAGCCGAGAAAATAATAGTTCCTTTCGATACACTGGCTTACAACAACAAACTCGAAGCCCTTGCCAATGGTGATACTACCGGATTGTGGCCTGTTGAAACAAAAGTTTATCCGTTGAACGGAGCTATTCTGCCTTTTAAACGCATTGTGGCTTACTATGGTAATCTCTATTCAAAGAAAATGGGTATATTAGGCGAATATCCTCCAAAAGAACTGTGGCGCCGGTTTAATATAGAAATTAAAGCATGGGAACAAGCTGATTCTACTACCAAAGTACAACCAGCTATTCATTACATAGCCGTTGTAGCGCAAGGTAATCCGGCAAAAGATGGTAAATACCGTATGCGAATGCCCAAGGTTCAGTTAGATTCAGCATTGGCTATTGCCAAAATGGGAAATGCAATCGTGTTTCTGGATATTCAGGTGGCACTGAGTAACGTTCAGGTTGAAGTGCCTATGCTTGAAAATTATTTAAAACTCCCTCACGTGCATTTAGCCATTGATCCGGAATTCTCTATGAAAGATGGAAGTCATCCGGGCAAAAAAATTGGAACTATGGATGCCACCGATGTGAATTTCTGTTCGCAATACCTGGTCGATTTGGTAAAGAAATACAATTTGCCTCCTAAAATCCTTATTGTACACCGGTTTACACAGGGAATGCTCAGGAATTACAAAAACATAAAACTTCATCCTGAAGTACAGATTATTATGAATATGGATGGTTGGGGCGAACCTGTATTGAAACACAGTACGTATATCCGCTATATCTACCGTGAACCCGTGCAATTTGCCGGATTCAAGCTGTTTTATAAGAACGATTTGAAAAAAGCACCCCACAAGATGTACACACCCAAAGAGTTGATGACCTTAAAACCACAACCCATTTATATTCAGTACCAGTAATCATCTGTTTATTTAGTTGAAAGTTTATAAAGTAGAAAGTTTATAAAGTTATTAATACAAGTTTATTACGCATTTTGAAAACGAAATTCAGATTTAAAATTATACTTGCTTCCTGTTTACTAATATTTAGTTTAAACGGCTGTAACACAGTGTATGAACCTAAATTTGGTGGTACTGTAACCGATGTGGATGGCAATGTGTATAACACAGTAACTATTGGAACACAAACATGGATGATAGAAAATCTCCGAACTACCCACTATAACGACAATTTAGCAATAACGTTGGTCACTGACAGCTCAGTCTGGGGAAATTCAACTACTGGCGCATATTGTTGGTACAACAATGATTCAGCAACTTTCAAGACCAGCTCTGGAGCATTATATAACTGGTATGCTGTGAATACAACTAAACTTGCTCCAATTGGTTGGCATGTAGCCACTGCTGATGAATGGCTGACGCTTGAGAATGCGGTGAGCAGCTATATTTCAACCTCCAAAACCATTGCAAAAGTGCTTGCTTCGACCACCGGTTGGCGACAATCACTTAATTCGGGTACAGTTGGTAATTACCCGGTCATAAATAATTCATCAGGCTTTGCTGCGTTACCATGTGGCTATCGAATCAATTACAGTCATTCATTCAGCCGAAAAGATTCATTAGGTTCGTGGTGGACTTCCACTCAGTCAGATACCACCCGTTACGCTGTAGGCATGTCCATTCGTTTCGACCAAAGCTATGTTGACCAGCGTGCTTATGCCAAATGGAATGGCTTCTCAGTACGGTGCGTGAAAGACTAAAAATGGGATTATAGAATTACCGATATTTCTGAACATAATAGTTTTATACAGTAAGAGGGCATCCTTTTGGACGCCCTCTCTTTGCACATGAAATGTATGTTGAAATCTTTGAATACTGATTTCGCCACCATGAGTTTGATTTGTAAAGGTTTTGTTTGCAGGTGTTTACCCGCCTTACAGCTACTTTATATTTCTGCTTCAGATTAATTTTCCAAATTGTTTTAGCAATTTGTCCATTTTCTCCAACTCCGCATAACATATTTTGCAGCTTTACCTTTCTTTGAATTGTTTTTCACTTTACACTTACCGACTAATTGTATGTGGACTTTCGCAAAACCACAGGTTAGCAATCTCAGGATTATTTTAAACTCAGTCTCAAACGATTTCTCATTTGATTTTAAAGTTTTTAGTGTTAAAGAATGTGTTTCGACTAAGTTTCCTTTTACAGATTTTCTGTCGATTCACGTCGCTTCAAAGATTTCAAATCACCTGTCAATAGAAAATTGAGAATCTGTATACACTTTCACTGTTTTGAGCAATGGAAGCTTCTTTAAGGTTAATGTTCCTTATCATTTTTCCGCACTTCATGGTTTACCGCTATTTTGTATAGCTCCAGATTCTGATAATAATCGCTTCTTTGCAGAAACATTATTACAGAATTACCCTGAAGGTTGGTTTTTTTCTGACGCCATTTTCACTGTGTTGCTCCTGTAAATGTAACCATTCTTATTTGCAAGCAGTTTATTTGTCCCGTTTGTTTCGTTCGAATACCGGTAATCTTTTTAGAAAATCGGGTTCTTCACGGCTTTAGGAATCAAATTTGGGATTCAGAGTCAATGATTTCATTTATTTTTCCTTTTTTAGCACAAGTTTAATACTGCTATTATTCTTATGTTTATACAGTTCATTTATTCCTGACGGTTTTACTCTGTTGGTAGTATTACCAAAAAATAAAATTCGTTCAATTATAAACTCCATTAATTATTAAATATTGAACAACCACGACTTTTAATTTTTTTGTACTGCTCGCCCGGAACTTTTAGCCACAAGTTCTAAAACATTACTGTTTCTTTGTTCTGTGTCTGGAAATGCATATAAGTAACGAATTACTTTACATTGAATTCCCTTCCCTGACTACCCGGCTTTCCTGTCTGAACGACAGGATTACGTTTTTTCAAACGTACCATTATTATATCTATAGAATCTGATTCACAACGAACTACAATTTTGCAGGAAACCTTAAGACTATTAGCATTGCTATTCATCGCATTGCCCGCTTGCGCAAACAACATGGGAGATAACTTGTCTTAATAATCAGTACGTTCTTTACTAAATTATAAATTCTGTTTTGAATTTGGGTTCAATATCTAACTATTGACTTTTTTTGATGTATCAGTATTTCAAAGATCGTTTCAACATGTTGGTTCATGTTTGAGTCGAAACTCATGATGCAAATATAAGGTATTGAATATGCGTTTTGCAAGTTTTTTAGCCTGTATTTGCGAACAACTTATCAACAAGTTTATGAACAGGATATTTGTTTGATTATCAATATGCTTTAATCAAAGCTGTTCATAACTGTTTTGAGTAATTTGCTTCGTTTTATATCATAATCGTTGCTGGATGAGAATAAAACAGCTATTTTTTCAACTCACGAATCTGTTCTTTTGCTTTTCTTTTGGAATCGTTGTCACCATAACGCACGGTTTTTTGGTAATATTCTATTGCTTTTGCCTTATCTCCCTTTTGTTGATAGGCATAAGCCAGACAAGACAGAATAATGAAATCCTTCCGGGTGATTGTTTCGGCACGTAACAATACTTCAATGGCTTTATCAACTTGATTGTTTGTCATGTAAACAATTGAAAGGTTTGAGAGGCTTTCCACCTGATCGGGATAAAATTTCAGTACCTCAGTAGCTATCTCCTTCATGTAAATAAGCAATTTATCTTCCTGGTAGTTATGCAGCAGTATCTGATAATCCTGAAGCGTGGAAAAGAATAAATTTTCAGCGTCATCAGCTTTTTCATTGTGAGTCCATCTCCATTTATGTTTATTTTTTACTGATTGGTCAATAGCTTCAATAATTTTTCGGGTAAATACAGCCCATTCTTTAGCCTGACTTAGTACGAAAATTTCGCCAAATCGCATATCTAACCTGTCAGGATACAGATTTATTCCTTCGTCAATCTTTCTGATTCCTTTTGATAAAATGGGTTTACGAATGCTCATGTGACCGGCAATATATTCAGCTATTTTCTCACTACTTTCCGGTTTTATTAATTCACCATCAGGCTGAATATTTTCAAGTGATTGAATCTCATCGTGTGCAATCAAAAAGTAATAGTCTAAATAAGAGGTAAATAACTCTGATTCCATCGGTTTGGCTTTTTCCCAATTCTGGAGTGTCTTCCTCATATTCAGGGTATCTTTTTGCACAAAATATTCTTTGAATTCATCTTCGTAGTTTTGAGCATTCAAGCTCACAAATATTGTCAATAATACAATAAGGAAGGTAATTTTTTTCATGATGATAATATGAATTATAATTCGTGTTATAAGATTTTACATTTAATGTACCATTTATTTAAGATAAGAAACCGCTACACTCGCATAAGGTCCTGTTTTCTTATTTCTCCCCCTCCACAATTTTAATCTCATCTTCCGTCAATTCATACAGCAAATACACCATGCGGTCTATTTCACGGTCGGTATCATCTATTTGTTTTTTGATTTGGAGGGCTTTTGTTTTTTCCGTATTGAAGTAATCTTCCCATTCGGCTTCCTGAGCAAGGGTGAGTTTTACTTTTTTCTTACCAAGTTCAGCAATAAACTCTTTATAGGATAACAAGTACCAGTTTTGCAGTTTGCCCGGTAACTCGTCCAACTCAAACTTACGCTGGAGCATGCGTTGGAATTTATAAGACAACTCCTGCAAGTCTTTGTAAAAAGCAAACATTTTCTCTGATTTTTCGATAAAGAACTCATTATCCGATTCAGATAATTCAGGGACATTAAATAACTCAAGAACACGCCTTTTCACTCCAATATAACCTCCCCTTAATTCATTGCCGGTATTAGATAAATAAAACCAGAATAATTTGCTATTTAAAATTGGCAATACTGATTTGAGCTGATACCCCGAAGTTTCATTTAACAGGAGTGTATGACATTTGCTGTTATGATAATAATTGTGGGTATCTAATGTCATGCTCCCTCCATAACACACCTCAGGTGTTATAATTTTGGGTTGTTCAAGAACTGATATTGCTTGATTCCTACTATATTGATACCAATACTCATTGTCAAACTTTGAGTTTTCTCTTTCCCTTAGTTCTGTTTCAAATTGTTGTAAGTATTCAAATGCTTTTGGAAATAGCGTTTGCATTTCCTTTGGAGTAAACAAGATTGCCTTTCCTTGTTGCAATTTATATGGGAATATAAGCCATTCTTGATTGAACAGATTCTTATATCTGCTAATATCTTCACCTCTCAAATGTGGTTTTAATATGCTTTTTTCAATCAAGAATGATCTCTTGTCTTGACTTATAACTTCAAAATATTCCCCAATTTCGTTACCTGATATACAAAAGATTGCATCTCTTCCTGTTATTATACCTTGCACAAATCGGTCAAAAACATCCTTTAGTTGTTTAGGTTGTTTAGCCAATTTATCTAATACTGTTGTATCGGATTCATTATTGAGTATCCACTGTTTTTCATTTAAAATTGAATATGGGATTTTAGAAAATTGACCAGCATCAAAAAGGTTACTTGGTATTGTGTTCCTGTAATTTATCCCCACATTTGGTTGTTTTGAAATTGTCAAAATACAGGTATAAGTTGATGCATCTTTAAAAACTAACTCAGAGCCAAAATGAATAAGTTCATTAATAGCTTTGTTTAATGAGAAAAATTGTCTTATTCCTGCACCAAAATCTGAAATCAGGAATTTATGAGGTAATATAAAAGATACTAACCCCATTCTATTTATCAATTGATATGATCTCTCAAGGAAAAGAACATAAATGTCATAGTTACCTGTTGCCGCTTTATATGTATTGTCATAATACTTCGTCATTTCAGGATAAGCTTCTTTTAGACCTTGAATTCTAAGATACGGCGGATTCCCAATTACCACATCAAAACCAGCTTTCAGTTTTTCATACTTTGCTTTTGGTGCAGAAACAGCTCCTAATTTGTTGGCATATTCAGCTAATTGTTTACTGATTTCCAATGCTTCTTGAGATAAGGCAATACCCTGTTCGGCTTTTAATTGAGCTTCTGCCGATTTTTCTTTTATCAGTTTCAGGTAATCGGGCGTTTTATCTTTTTCGAGGGTAATTACTTCAACCGTTTTCTGTTCACGTCCAAACACTTGTGGAAATTCTTTGTGCCAGTCGAAAGCTTTTTCACCTGCCACAGCCGGGTCGTCAATCAGCGAATTACCGCATTTGATGTTATTATTCAACGAACTGAGTTTGCGATGAGGTTTGGCAGTGCGCAGCCACAACGAAAGTTTAGCAATTTCCACACTTTCTTCGTTGATATCCACCCCGAATAGGTTGTTTTCCAGAATGGTGTTTTCGATATTCGATAATCCCATGGAGTAATGGTCTTTCGAACCCGCAATTTTATCCTGCTGATTGTCAATCCATTTATGTTCAGCTATCAAAAAATCGAGTGCAGTATTCAGGAATGCACCACTACCACATGCTGGGTCAACTATGGTGATTTGCAACAGCCATTCACGGTAAGCAGTAAATTTATCGTACAACGCTTGTTTCTCTTTCTTCGAAAATGGGGCATGCCCCATTGATAAATCCAATTCGGTTTTCTTTTCTTCGCACAGCCTACCAACCGTATTTTCAACTATATATTGAGTAATATAGCGTGGAGTATAAACAATACCATCCTGTTTCCGCTTCGAAATAGTTTTTTCACCTTTATTTATCTCATTGGTTACTTCTTCAATTTCGTTCAGGCTGTTTTCGAAAATCCGCCCCAGTATGTTTACATCTACATCCGTATCATAATTGTATCGGGCAAGTTTGATTACGTTTTCGGCCAGTATGGTATCATCAATCCGGAGTTTATTCAAAAATTCATCGTTGGCAAACAATCCACCATTATAAGCAAAAATCTCGGTATTGGCATCTTTATAGCCCACATCCAGCAGCTTGAAGTATTTCACAAACCGACTGTACAATGACTGATAGTCGTTCATCGGGTCGGCATTGAATTTCCTCCATTTATCTACCGTTCCCTGTATCGAATTGGCAGGAAGCAAACTTTTATCTTCGGCAAAAAACAGGAACAAAAATCGATCCAGCAGTTTTTGAGTTTCTTTAAAAAGCAGCAGTTTGTCATGTTCTGGATTCAGTAACACAATATTGTCAAACAGCAGGCGTTTGAAAACCGAATAATCTTTATAAAGTTTCTTGGTAATTATGTCCTCGTTGCTTAACGATTGGTTTTTAATCTCTTGAGGCAGATTCTTTGCTATGCTTTCGTAAGACAAGCACAACCACAGTCGGCGAAATTCGTCAAATGTCAGATTGAATAAATCGAACTCAATAAAATCAACCGCATTATCGATATAAAACCGCAATCGTTCAAAATTGGAAGTAACAACGTAATGGCAGTTCTTGTGATTGTTTTTGTAGCCGAAAGCCTGTACTTCTACTTTCTTTAAATCCTGCGTTTTGTGGTCTTTCAGTTCAATAACCGCTGTGATTTGGTTATTGATACTTATAGCAGCATCGGCACTTTTAGCATCAGTTTCGTTTTTCTTTTCCCTGATAAGGTTGAAATTGGGGTGTGGTTGAGCTGTATAACCTAAAATATCAACAAATAAAGCCCTGATAAATTCGCCCTGATATTGCTCTTCAATTACCCCAAGTATATTTGCCTGAATGGCGGGATTGCCAAAATAATCAACGAATTTTTTATAAATCGGAGTGAGGTCTGTAGTAATATCCGATAAAAACTGACGTTCAACCTGTGTTTGGAAAAGAGACATACTATTTTATAATTTATTGATTCGTAAAGACCACAAATCTACAAAATATAATTAACATGGTCATTATTTGTTGATAAATAATTTGAATAAATTCTGTTTTGATATTAAATATGATTTGTTGATGGAAGCCGATGGTTCATTTAGTATAAAATCATGGTCAGAGGTTTATTTCTCGAAGCGTTTAACCCAAAAATCGTATTGTTTGGGGCGGTGTGTCGTACGAAAGGGTAAAAATCGTGTTGTTGGGGTCGTCGTACCGTGCGTAAGGGTAAAAAACGCTTCGTTGGGACTGTCGTACATTTTTCAAAATTAAACATCACGGATAAAAAGTACGAAATGAATTGATTTTACGATACCTTACAACTCGCAATATATTCCGTCAATTCTTCGGTTTCCAGTCCCGGATTCTCTACAACCCACATTTGCTCAACTTTCTTTTCGGATAAAGCCAACTCGAAGTGCGAGATGGCAATACCCATATCCACGCGCTGCAAATCGGATTGGAGCAGTTTGCTATTGTAATTCGGGGTGCGTTTCAGGTAAAAATGAAAAACATTATCGACCAATATCACTCTCCATGGTTGTTTATTAGAAGCAGAAGGTGCTAGTCGAATCATTTCAAGAAAAAAACCATAAGCTGTTTTTTCTTTTTCGGAAAGTAGGTTGGAAAAAGATTGTGAGAAAAACAGTTCGTCGAATGGTTTTCGATTATCCGAACCTGCAAAACGTCTGAATATCTTGTCAATTGTTCGTTTTTTGTTTGCAAAATAGCCTATCGGTGTTACTGCAGGAATTATTTCACCGTCCTTTAATTCCACCGAATCAGCAAAAGTAGATTTACTGTATGTTCCACCCAGCCAGCATGTTCCAATATTAAGATTGGCACAATATAAGATTAGTTTTTCCAGACAAAAGCCAAAATCTTCGAAGTTTTTATCCGAATCAGTAATTTTTCCGGTTATAAAACTGTTAGTTCCAGAAATTACCCCGTAAGTGCCAAGCTTTATGTCTTTATACTTATCAGAACTTCCATCAATCCAGTAAAAATCAACCTTATTTCCGAATATACCAACCGAATTGGCCTGCAAAAAATCAAGAACCTGTTCCTTTACAGCCGGTTCAATGGGTATATTGTTATATGTGCGGATTGATTTCCGTGTTCTTATTATTTTTTCTATGTCTTGTATCATGTTTATATTTATATTGATTGCAAACTTCACAAATTTACACAAATCTCATAATCTTTTAAAATATAGATTCTGCAGAAATTCAACCATTTGTGTTTCGATTAAATTTGCGAACATTTGCGAAATTTGCGTTCTAATGTATTTTGAAAGAATCTAATAAGGCTGAGGTTATAACAACTTCAACTGCACCCTCTTTCTTACTGCATCCACTTCCAGCACCCTTACTTTTACATGCTGATGTACCGAAACCACTTCGGCCGGATTGCTGATATAGCGGTCGGACATATTGGAGATATGCACCAGTCCGTTTTCTTTGATGCCTATATCCACAAAAGCGCCGAAATTAGTGATATTGGTTACAATTCCGGGTAATTCCATACCTATTCGCAAATCACTGATAGTCTTTACATTGGCATCAAATTCAAAAACCTTGATTCCGCTTCGTGGATCACGACCGGGTTTTTCGAGTTCCTGAATAATATCATTTAAGGTTGGAAGTCCTACTGTTGGAGTTATATACTTCTGTAAATCAATGCTTTTCTTTAATTCTTTGTTTTGAATCAATTCCTTTACATCCACTTTCAGGTCTTTGGCCATCGTCTCCACGATTGGGTAACTCTCCGGGTGAACAGCCGAATTATCGAGAATATATTCCGCATCGGGTATGCGTAGGAAGCCTGCACACTGCTCGAAGCTTTTTGCACCCATTTTAGGCACTTTTAGTAGCTGTTTTCGACTTTTAAAAGCTCCATTCTCGGCGCGAAAGTCCACTATGTTTTGTGCCAACTGTGGTCCGAGTCCTGAAATATAAGTAAGCAAATGCTTGCTGGCGGTATTGAGGTTCACTCCTACCCGATTCACTGCATTTTCCACGGTTTGGTCCAACGCTTTTTTCAGTTGTGGTTGATCCACATCGTGCTGATATTGCCCTACTCCAATTGATTTCGGGTCAATTTTCACCAGTTCGGCCAGTGGGTCCATTAGTCGCCGACCGATAGAAACTGCTCCACGCACCGTTACATCATAATCGGGAAACTCATCACGGGCAATTTTAGAAGCAGAATAAATAGAAGCACCGTTCTCACTCACCACAAACAACTTCACTTCACGGTCGAAGCGGGTATTCTGAATAAACTGTTCCGTTTCGCGCCCCGCAGTACCATTACCGATAGCTATAGCCTGAATATCATAAGCTTCAACCATTTTCTGAACCTTGCGCATGGCTTGTTGTGTCTCATTTACAGGCGGATGGGGATAAATGGTTTCGTTATGCAACAGGTTTCCCTGTGCGTCCAGACAAACTACTTTACAGCCGGTTCGGAAGCCCGGATCGATTCCCAGCACCCTTTTTTGTCCCAATGGTGGTGCCAACAACAACTGCCTGAGATTCTCGGCAAATACCCGAATGGCTTCAGTGTCAGCTTTGGCTTTACTTTCGGAAGCAAATTCGGTTTCGATGCTTGGTTTTAATAATCGTTTATACGCATCTGTCACAGCATCAGCCACTTGTTCAGACGATTCTGTTTCTCCTTTAACGAAAATGCGGTCTAATTTCTCCAGGCAATGTTCATCTTCGGGCGAGATATTAACCCTGAGAAAACCTTCTGCTTCACCCCTTCGCATGGCTAACAGCCTGTGTGACGAGCATCGCGCCAGTTTTTCGGTCATATCAAAATAATCGCGGTATTTCTGAGCTTCTTCGTCCTTTCCCTTTATCAGTTTCGACGAAATAACAGCCTCCCGGGCAAAAATCATACGGATGGAATTACGGGCAGCTTCACTTTCATTGATCCATTCGGCAATAATATCGCGTGCTCCGGCCAGTGCATCGTCCACATTCTCCACTTTATCTTTGACAAAGGGCAATGCAATGCGTTCCACATCGTTCGACTGTTGCTTCATTAGCATCTTAGCAAGCGGTTCTAACCCCTTTTCACGTGCAATTTCAGCTCTGGTACGGCGTTTGGGCTTGTAAGGCAGGTAAATATCTTCCAATTCTGTTATATTCCAGCAATTGTCAATTCTGGCTTTGAGTTCGTCGGTTAGTTTATTCTGTTCTTCAATTGATTTAAGCACGGCCAGCTTACGTTTGGCTAAATCACACAGCTTGTCGTATTGCTCTTTGGTATCTCCTAACTGCACTTCGTCCATACCGTCGGTCATTTCCTTACGATAACGGCTTATAAAAGGGATGGTTGCACCTTCATCCAGCAGTTGAATGGCATTTCGGACTTGTTTTTCGGTAAGTTGAAGCGAGGAAGCAATCAGTGAAATAAATTTGGAAGGAATTAGTGACATTAGAAAAAAGTTTGTAAAGTTGATAAATTTGTTGATTACAAAAAAGTTTTAAAGCCCCTTTAGGGCATAGCCGTCAAGCTAATATATGTATATTATTGTATTATAGTTGTTTAGTTA
>JBAXMR010000116.1:0-16211 GCA_037134195.1 Paludibacter sp.
ACTCGGCTATCATATCCACAATTTCCTGCACGCCTTCCTGCACAATTTCTTTTACCGTTTTGCTTGGGTCAAGTTTGGGGTCCTGCTCCAGATAACCTACGGAATATCCGGGTGAGAAAACCACTTCACCATCGAAACTTTTTTCGACTCCGGCTATGATTTTAAGCAGTGTGGATTTACCGGAACCATTCAAACCGATAATACCGATTTTAGCTCCGTAGAAAAACGAAAGGTAAATGTTGTTTAATACTTTTTTTTGCGGCGGAAATGTCTTGCTGACTCCCACCATCGAGAAAATTACTTTTTTATCGTCGGACATAAATTAATTTACGATTTTTGATTTACGATTTTAGATTGGAACTTGCCTATTGAAAGCAGGTGCAAAGATACAAAGAAAGGGGGAATTGGAAAATGGGGTGAGGGGATTTCATTAAAACAGAAATAGGATGAGGGTTGAGGGCATCCTATTAATTAATACTTACATTATTATTTTATTTCTTCAGTTTTTCGATTTGTTTTTTTGCGTCTTCAATAGCATTCTTATCTCCATATTTTACAGTTTTTTCGTAGTACTCAATAGCCTTAAGTTTATCTCCCTTTTGTTTATAAGCATGAGCTACATTTGATAAAACAATATAATCTTTTGGATTTATTTTTTCTGCTCTTAATAGTACTTCAATTGCCTTTTCAAAATCGTTTTTCAACATGTAGGTGATTGATAAATTAGATAAACTTTCCACATGATTGGGATATAATTTGAGTACTTCAGTTGCAATATCAGCCATATTAGTCAATAATTTGTCATCTTCTGTATTATACAGTTGTAACTGATAATCTTGCAATCCACCTAAAAAGAAGTTTTCACCATCTTCCTTTTTTTCATTATTTGTCCAGGTCCATTCATTTTTGTTTACAACCGAATATCGGATTGCTTGAATTATCTTTTTAGTGAAATTATTCCAGTCTTTTACCTGCCCAAGAACATATATTTCACCGAACCTCATATCTAATCTATTTGGATATAACTGTATTCCTTTTTCAATTTTATCTATCCCTTTTTGGAATATTTTATTTTTATAATTTATTTCACTGCTTATATATCCTGCTGTATTATCTAAGCTATCTTTTATTACAAGAGCATCGCTTTGAGGTTCTTGAGTTGATAAAGTCATAACTTCTTCTCTCGATTTTAGGAAATAATAATTAAAATAACTTGTGAAAAGTTCAGGGTCAGTTGGCTTTGCTTTTTCCCATTTCTCTAAAGTTTTACGTTGGTTTAGTGTGTCTTTTGCCTCAAAATATTTACTAAAGTTGGCATTGAAGTTTTGTGCACAACTTACATTAGTAATCAATAAAATAAGTCATAGTAATTTTTTCATTGAATTGAATTAAATTTTAATGTTCCACAAATATACTATTATCTTTTAAAAAACACAGAGCGCAGCCCTCAGGTCGCACTCCGAATTAATTTATGCCTTTACTTCTGCTCCCTGCTTCCACATTTTTGTTGAGTTCGTTACTCACTTCGTGGAGTTGATTAATCAGTCTTTTTAGCGAGCTAGTCACTCTTTTGAGACGACAGGTCACTTTGTTGAGACGACAGGTCAGAGTTTTTAGCTGATTGGTCACTTAATAGAGTCGATTACTCACAAAATTCAGCGAACAAGTTACCATGTTGAGTTAATAGGTCACTATGTTTAGCGAAAAACTCCGAATGTTGAGTTAACATCCACTCTGTTTGAGCCGAAAGATCACCTTGTGGAGTTGACAACTCAGCTTTTTTAGTGAATAACCGTAACTTTATTATTTCCGTTCCAACGCAAAAATCATGTATTTCTTTTCGTTTTCGAATTTCACAGGGTCGATGGAAGCCACTTCCTTGTGGATTTTTCCATCAATTCCTGCGCGTAGTTCCTGTGTGAGGTAATACAGAAAGCCCTGTTTGTATCGAAGTTTCTCAAATCCAAAATTCTTGATAGGGAAGAGGAAGCGTTCCACATACAGGTTCAGCAGTCGGAGCATAGGCAGAATGTTGGGTGTAATGTCTTTTTGATACACAATTTTCCAGTTCGATTTTTCGATGGTGGCAATAAATTCATCGTATAAATGCGAAGATTTGTTAATGCCGTCGTTGTGCAGACGGAAGTAATCGGTAATAATCCAGCGCGCACCCGATTCGGTGATAGCATTGATTTTTTTTAAACCGATTTCGAGATTGATATACTGAAACGACTCAGAATTAATCACCGTTTTGTAGATCTTCGTTTCAGGAACCTCTTCGAACTTACAGTTATGCACCGGAATAGCGGGGTATTTCTGCTGTATGTGGCGAATTTGGTTCTTGTTGGGAGTAAGAGCTTCTGCCTTGAATTTCTGTTCGGTAAGGATGGCCGAAAGTCCGCCCATACCACAGCCCACATCGAGGATAAGTCCTTTTTTATCAGTAATCAGATCGATAATATTCTGCGCGTATTTTACTTGTGCATCTTCAATATCTTTAATAGAAATAGTATCGGCAGGAGTTTCAGGGTCTTCAAAATATCCGTAATGGAGCATATCATTCTTCAGTATTTTTGAATAAAGATTCAGTTCCAAATCGCTTTTCGACTTGTCGTACTGACCGTCTTTTTTCTTTAAACGAGAGGCTTTTAGCCATTTCACAGGGTTGATAAGTTGAAGATACTTTGTTTTCATGAAATTTATATAAGGCGTTTTTACGAAAATGGACTGCAAACTTACATAAAAACCTTTGATTTTTAAGCAGGTCAAATAAAAATATAGACCACTATTCTGTAAATATACATCTGTATTGTTTAATAAACCAATAATTAAGGTGGTGTATGCCACAAAGCACATAATTTAATGCAGAAGCATAATGACACAAGTCAGAGAACTTAACGGACACAAAGATAGTGTGTTGTATGTATTTTGAAATAGAGAAAACAACAACAAAACGATAACTGTTCAAGAGTTAAGAAGTACTATTGCGAAATTCATTGCGGGTTATAACATCAAAATAGTTCATCTTTCTGGGATTTAAAGATTAAAAAGAAAAAATATAATTGATTATGATGATTCAAAAAGCTTTAAGTTACGATAGTCAAATATACTTGTTGAAATTTCATTAAGCATTTCTGTGTTGGCATTGTATGAATAAATATGCGTTGTTGGTTTCAACAAAAAATTGTACCTTTGCAACTCAAAAATCAGCTTCCTATTATGAGCAAAACCAACCAGCAATTCGATCAGGTTACCACTATTTGCCGGAATCTTTTCATTAAAAAAATGAAGGATTATGGTGCTTCTTGGCGAATTCTTCGCCAGCAATCAGTTACTGATCAGATTTTTATAAAAGCTAACCGGATTCGAAGTATCGAAATAAAAGGTATCTCAAAGGTTGATGAAGGAATACGTTCTGAATTAATCGGAATAGTAAATTACGGTATTATTGGACTGGTTCAACTCGAACTTGGTTTCTCTGATAATGATGACCTTGCCTTAGATAAAGGATTGGAATTATACGACAAGTTTTTGTCTGAAGCTAAAAGGTTGATGATGGATAAAAACCACGATTATGATGAAGCCTGGCGCTCGATGAGAATCCAATCTTATACCGATTTAATTCTGACAAAAATTTTGCGCACCAAGCAAATTGAAGATAATCAGGGCAAGACTCTTGCTTCAGAGGGTATTGATGCTAATTATTTTGATATGATAAATTATGCCATTTTCGGATTAATAAAATTACAGGAAGCTGAAATTAATTAACTATTCAATTATGAATAAATCATTACAAATTGTCGGTAATATTTCATTACAAGTAAGCCGTTACTTATTCGGTGTCGTTTTTGTCTTTTCCGGCTTTGTAAAAGCGATTGACCCAATGGGTTTTGCCTATAAAATTGAAGAGTATCTTCGCACGTTCGGTGGCTATTTTGAGTCGTTGGCTGATTATGCATTAATAGTAGCTGTATTACTCTCAACTTTAGAACTAATTATTGGTTTGAATATGATTTTCAAAGTTCATTTCAATTCTACTTCGGTTTTGGCTCTGCTTTTCATGTTAGTTTATACTCCTTTAACGTTATATATAGCTATTAAAAATCCCGTAACAGACTGTGGTTGTTTTGGTGATGCAATTATTATAAGTAATTGGGCAACTTTTGCCAAAAATGCAGTTTTATTTGGCTTGCTGATTGTTTTACTTATATTTAGTACCCGCTATCGTCCGTTTCTTACCAAAAAGCTACAATATATCTTTGGGGGAGTTTTTGTTCTCATGGGTATTTCATTATCGGTTTTGAGCTACCGTCATTTACCAATGATTGATTTTTTACCTTTTAAAATAGGAGTAAACATACCTCAGGCAATGGATATTCCTGACAATGCTCCAAAAGATCAGTACCAGACTACATTTATTTATGAACGAGAGGGTGAGCAAAAGGAATTTACTCTTGAAAATTATCCAAAAAACGATTCAAGTTGGATTTTTGTCGATCAAAAGTCAAAGCTTATCAAGAAGGGCTATACACCACTTATTCATGATTTTAGTATTGTAAATGAAAAATTTGATGATATTACTCAGGAGGTTTTGTCATATCCGGGCAAGACGTATTTGTTGATTATGTATGATGTGGATGGTTCTTCAAAAAAGGGTGCTCAAAAAGCGGAACAATTATATCAGAATGCTTTGAAAAACGGAGATAAATTTTATGCCTTAACGGGTTCATCGGATACTGAAGTTCAAAAATTTATAGATAAAACTGGTGTTACTTATCCTTTCTGGAAAACCGATCCTACCACACTTAAAACTATTATTCGTGCCAATCCGGGAATTGTATTGTTGCAAAAAGGAACTATTTTGAAAAAAATGAATTGGCGAGACTTTGAATAATAGACTGTTGAAAACAAAAGAATTATCAAACTAAATATTTATAAAAAAGATGAGAAAAAACATTGTTGCAGGAAACTGGAAAATGAACAAAACCCTGCAGGAAGGGTTGGTATTGGCAATTGAATTGAATGAAGCATTGGCTGGTGCAACACTTAATTGTGACGTAGTAATCGGAACACCATTTATTCACCTGGCAAGCGTTGCTTCAGCTGTTGATACTAAAGTTATTGGTGTAGCTGCTCAAAACTGTGCAAACAAAGAATCAGGTGCTTATACCGGCGAAATCAGTGCTTCTATGGTAAAATCTACAGGTGCTGAATATGTGATTTTAGGTCACTCTGAACGTCGTGAGTATTATGCTGAAACCAGTACAATCCTGAATGACAAGGTGGCTCTGGCATTGGCTAACGGTCTGACTCCGATTTACTGTTGCGGTGAAGCCTTAGACATAAGAAATGCTAACCAACAGAATGCTTTCGTAAAAAATCAATTGGACGAAACTATCTTTAACCTGAGTGCTGATGATTTCAAGAAAATTGTGATTGCTTATGAGCCAATTTGGGCAATTGGAACCGGTGTAACTGCTTCAACTGAGCAAGCTCAGGATACGTTGGCATTTATCCGTTCGGTCATTGCTGAAAAATTCGGACAAGAAATTGCAGATGGAACTTCAATTCTTTACGGTGGAAGCTGTAATGCTAAAAATGCCCCTGAACTTTTTGCTCAACCTGATATCGATGGAGGTTTGATTGGTGGCGCTTCATTAAAAGTAGCTGATTTTAAAGCGATAATTGATTCGTTTTGAGATATAATTTAATGGTTAGTCAGTTGATTTGCTAACTACTTTTAGAAACAAAAAATCCTGTAAAGTTTCTTTGCAGGATTTTTTGTACTTTTGTATCTGATTTAGAATGCTTAAATAACTATTTAGCCTTGTTACTCAAACTATACGATACAAACCCTAATCCTGTACAAATCCGTCATATTGCTGAAGTTCTTCGCAATGGCGGAGTTATTATTTTGCCCACAGATACTGTATATGCCTTCGGTTGCAGCATTTTTAATGTGCAGGGTATTGAATTTATTGCCAAATTGAAAGGTCATGATTTACGCAAAACAAATCTTTCATTTATATGTAGCGAAATGAGTCAGATAAGTGAGTTTGCCAAGATGGATGATGTGGCTTTTATGCTGATGAAGAAGAACTTGCCCGGACCATTTACGTTTATTCTGAACGGTAGCAGCAAACTTCCAAAACTTTTTAAAAACAAAAATACAGTTGGCATTCGAATGCCAAAAAATGAAATTGCGCTGGCAATTGTACGCGAATTGGGAAATCCACTGATGACGAGTTCTATTTTCACAACCGAAGACAGTCAAGAGTATTTTACTGATCCTGAATTGATAGATGAGACCTACGGACATCAGGTCGATTTGGTAATTGATGGCGGAATGGGAGGTTCAATTCATTCCACGATAGTAGATTGCACCGAATATGAGCCTGTTATTCTTCGCGAAGGTGCAGGGGAGCTGGAGTAGCGTCAAGCGCCAATTTATATTATATCACAGTTTTTTATTATCCAAAGGTTAAATTACAGTCAAAGAATAAAATGTTTAGTAAATTTCAACGTCTATGATATATATGGAAGTTATTCTATAAGCTATTTATGCTATTATTACCTGAACGCCGAATCAATATCTTCCTGTGACCAAACGTTTGTTATTTTCTTTCCATCGGGGGTGTAATTGGGGTTTGAGCAGGCAAAAAGACGGTCTATCAGGTCACTCATTTCTTCGTTCGTCATTCGTTGACCGGTTTTCAATGCCGATGCTTCTGCCAGAGTCATGGCTATAGAATCCTGAATTCCCGAAGCTGCTTCTAGCGCAGTGGTTTGGGCTTTTTCCACAATATCATACAGTAAATCAACCACGCTGATTGTACCAATGTGGGATGGCACACCATTTACCAGATAGCTGTGGTTTTCCGATTTTTCAAATCCAAATCCAACATGTCGTAAATCATCAATTATCTGTTCAAAAAACAAATCTTCATCAGCGCTAAGTTCAAGTGTTTCAGGGAAAAGTACCTGTTGCGACACGGCTTGCATCTGTAAAATCTGGCTCAGAAACAAATCAAAAAGTATACGTACATGAGCACGGTGTTGTTCAATCATCAAAAGACCAGATTTTATTCCGGTGAGGATGTAACGGTTTTTGTACTGAAAGTTCTCTGTTTTCGATTCCAGATTTTCAATGACTTGTTGCTGTTGCTCGTAGCTAAAAGTTGCAACAGCAGGTAAATCGGTATTTGTATCCCATTTTTCAACGTCCGGAGTTTCGGTTGGTTTATTTTCAAAACTACCGTAGAGTTTTTCCCAGTCAAGTTCGGGTCGTTTGTAACCTGTGTTCCCAAATGGATTATAGTTGGGGTTGAAATTCGTCTGTGGAGGTCTCACGTTTTGAATGTTCACCTGAACAGGCATATCCAACGCACCTTCCTGATCAAAATCGATAGATGGAAGCACATTAAATTTGCCGAGCGATTCCTTTACAGTGGCTGAAATAATTGACCAGATAGCTTGCTCATTTTCGAATTTTATCTCTGTTTTGGTAGGATGTATATTCACATCGATGGTATCAGGTTCTACTTCAAAATAAATAAAGTAGTTTGGGCTTTCGGTCGATTGAATCATTTGATTGTATGCTAGTATCACCGCTTTATGAAAATAAGGATGACGCATATACCGCCCATTTACAAAGAAATACTGATTAGCCGACTTCTGAGCAAACTCCGGTTTTCCCACAAAACCCTGAATACGAACCAGATTGGTGGATGTTTCTATCGGCAGAAGTTGTTGTTGAATCCGTTTCTTGCCATTTTTACCAAAAATATTCTCAATCCGCACTTTAAAATTTCCTGTTGGGAGCTGATAAACTTCATCATCGCCATCGAAAAACGAAAAGGCAATCTCAGGATTTACAAGTGCAATACGGTAAAACTCATTCAGAATATGGCTTTTCTCCACGTTATCGCTTTTCAGAAAACGACGACGTGCAGGTACGTTGAAAAACAGATTTTTTACCTGAAACGATGTTCCTACAGCACACTGAACAGCTTCCTGCTTAAAAACCCGTGTTCCGGCAACTTCTACAAATACTCCTAATTCATCTTCTGAACGACGGGTGCGTAATTCCACCTGAGCTACAGCAGCAATGGATGCCAACGCTTCACCCCGAAACCCCATCGTGCGCAAAGAGAATAAATCGTCTGCACTTTTGATTTTCGAAGTGGCATGGCGTTCAAAAGCCATACGTGCATCCGTTTCGCTCATGCCTTTGCCATTGTCAACCACCTGAATTAGTGTCCGACCGGCATCTTTTATTACAATCTGGATATGGGTTGCACCTGCATCGATGGAATTTTCAACCAGTTCTTTTATTACCGATGCAGGTCGTTGAATCACTTCACCGGCTGCAATCTGATTGGCCACCGAGTCAGGTAAAAGATGTATTATATCGCTCATTTACTTTGTTCCACGTTTAGCGTTTTGTGTTCAGTGTTTAAAAAGATTTAATTGTTCAGTGAGGCTAAGTGCCAACGCCGATTTCTGTTTCATTCCCTGTTGAATATCTTTCACAAAGCTGTGTTCATCAAAGGTTCCACGTGTTGCTTCAAAATCAGAATTACGGGTATGTTCGTCACCGTCCAGTCCGAAGCCAATACGTGAAATACTGTTGAATTCCTTTTTTGCATCCCTCAGAATCAGGTCGTCGAAAGTCAGTCCTGCCTTTTCCCAAGCTGCTATCATTGAAATTAAATCCTCTTTATTGATATTCTGTAATGGTTTTTCGGTCTTTTTACTCATGATTTCTGCAGCCAGATTCCACGAATATTCATCGTAATTAGCATAAATTGTTTCAAAGTTAGCCTCAATTTCTTCTATCGAATTATATTCAGTTATTACTTTATGTATCAACTTTTCCACTTCCGATTTAGGAGCAAATAACCCTGCTAAATCCATCCATTCTGATTTTCCTGCTTCTGATGTATTAGAAAATAAGGTTTTAATTGAATTGATTTCTCCGGAAGTCATTATCTTAACCAATTGATTGCCAAAAAAAACGGATACAGCCATTTCGTAGAGTTCAATGCCTTTTTTGATAGACGAACGTTTGATTTTGCAATTCTGATACCAGACAAACGAGGCTGTTTCGTCCATATTTTTCAGCAAACCGTTCAATACCTCAATTCCTTTTAAAGCTTTACTTATGGTATAAGGGGATAGAAAGTCAAAACACAGTAAATCAAGGTGTTTTTCGCCTTTGCGTATATCCCGTTTCGGCCATTTCTGAACGTCCCGGATAGTTCCTGCACTGTGCAGGTTAATACCGGGAAGTAAAGTGCTTTCGCCCTCATTCTCAATAAGGTATGAAAATGGCAAATCAGAGAGATCAGGATTTCCCTTGTGTTTTCCTAATACAACAGAAAATGCTCCAATACGGGCAGGCCACATAATATACGACCCGCTCGAAGTCTTCACACCACGCTCGGTAATTCCCTGATGAACCGGACCAAGTTTATACATGTGGTTACTGAAATTCGTTCCGCTGCCGGCATTCATAAACGAATATAATGCGGTGAGCATCAAAGTGGATTTGTGATGGGTTACTGTGTAAGGTCCGGCAAAAACCGAAACTGCCTCACCATGAAGTCCCTGACAGTTTGCAAAAAACAGTGAGTCAATAGCTGAAAATTGCTTGCCGATTAATACGCCCTGACCTACAAAGCATCGGGTTAGCATAGCACCATCGGTTATACTACTGCCCGATTGAATAATAAAATCATTACACTGAACGTCGAACCCGATATGAGTCGGTGACTCTTCGGTACTCACAATTGTTCCATTTTCCAGCAAAGTTACTCCTTCAAGTTTGGCAAAACTGCCAACAGAAATATTTTTCAGCGAACCGCAATTTATTATTGTAGTGTTGCATCCAATCTTTCCCTTTTCTGATTTCTTCGCCTGAACAAAATCCGAAATTATTTTTTCGGATTTTTGGATGAATTCCGAGTCGTGACGACTGAAAATAAGGGCATAAGCGAACTGTGAACTTAGATTTTCGAAGGTTGTAACTTCGCGTCCACCGCTTTCAATCATGCTTGCCACTTTTATGCCGTTACCAAAGGAAGACAGGCCATCCACCACCATCAAATCCACATTCTCAATATAGACTTCGTCAGCTATTTCGTAATTGGCGACATAATTTTTTATTCTGTCAATGTACACATCATTACCGATAGTGCAATTATGCAAAACAGAATTGAATATTCCCGAATGTTTTTTCAATCCTCCTTCCTTTTGGAAAACTTTTTGGAAACTTCCAAGAAAAATATTTCCGGAAAAGTGAACATTAGAAACAAAGTCGGGCGAAAAGTTGTCAACTACAATCACTTGTTTCCAGTTTTCGGCAGAACATCCATACACAGTAAGAGTTGCAATTTCTTTATCAGCGAGTTGGCGGTATTGTGGCATAAAAATGCTTTTTAATCAGTTCTGAATCAATCTTCTATATCAGTATATTTTTGGAACAGAAAATCATTATAAGGATATCGTTCCACATGAATAGCTTTAATTTTTTCGTACATCAACTCTTTCAACTGTTCGATATTCAGTTTTTGACGGGCTGAAATAAAGATACAATTATCGGACATTGAATTCATCCACGTTTTCTTAAGTTCTTCCAAACTTATGTTTTCACGTTTTACAGGGGCTAAATCGAATTCTTCCTTAGGTGTATATGAAAATGCATCTATCTTATTAAATATCAGTATCATTGGTTTTTCCTGCGGATCAATTTCCTTGAGCGTTTGATTCACCACCTCCAACTGTTCTTCAAAGTTTGAGTGCGATACATCCACCACATGCAACAGTAAATCAGCTTCACGCACTTCGTCTAACGTGGATTTAAACGACTGCACCAAATGATGCGGCAACTTGCGAATAAACCCAACTGTGTCAGAAAGTAAGAAAGGTAGGTTCTCAATAATCACTTTCCGAACCGTAGTATCCAGCGTTGCAAAGAGTTTGTTTTCAGCAAAAATATCTGATTTACTGAGCAGATTCATTAACGTAGATTTTCCAACATTGGTATAACCTACCAAAGCTACACGAACCATTTTACCCCTGTTTTTACGCTGAGTGGACATTTGCTGGTCAATATCTTTCAGGTTTTGTTTCAGCAAAGCTATTTTAGTAAGAATAATACGGCGGTCGGTTTCAATCTGTGTTTCACCCGGCCCACGCATACCAATTCCGCCCTGTTGACGTTCCAGGTGAGTCCAAAGTCGGGTAAGTCGTGGCAAAGTATATTGAAGTTGAGCCAGTTCTACCTGAGTTTTTGCACTGGCAGTTTGTGCCCGCTTGGCAAAAATATCCAAAATCAGACTCGTCCGGTCGAGAATCAATACTTTAAGTTCAGCCTCGATATTCCGCAATTGCTTGGGCGACAATTCATCATCGAAAATCACTACGCCAATATCATTGGCATCAACAAAGTTCTTGATTTCTATCAGTTTACCCGGTCCAACGTAGGTTTTAGGATTTGGATATTCAAGTCGTTGAAAAAATATCTTTTCGGGCGATGCACCGGCGGTTTCGGCCAGAAAAGCCAGTTCGTCGAGGTATTCATGCGCTTTTTCTTCACTCTGGATTTGTGTGATTACTCCCACTAATACGGCTCTTTCTTCGTATATTTCAGTCTTCATCAGATATGTCTTTCAGGGTTGAATGTCATTTTTTTGAATAAATTCAGAACAAAAATACTACTTATTTTATTAATCTCGGCATATCAACAGTTGTAAAACGAAGCATCAAAATCAAAATCAGCGAAAAGAATTAAAAAGTTTATCAAAAAAATATGAAATTCCATTTTTTTCCGTTTAGAGTGGTAGAATTTTTAAATTTTCATTTAGCAGGTCAACGAAAATGATGTATCTTTGACTGTTTTTTGAAAATTGACTGAAATTCATTTCCAAAATCCAACCGATATTCATTTGCTGCTGTAATGACTAAAAAGTTTTTTATTTCACTTTCATTCATAATTGCTTCATTAACTGCATTTTCACAGGCAGGAACCGGTGTCTATCAGTTTCTGGATCTTCCTGTTTCTTCACGTCTGGCAGCACTGGGTAGTTATAATGTTTCTCTACGCGACAACGATATTAACTTTGGATTTGTCAATCCGGCTTTGCTGACCTCAGAAACCAACAACACACTTGGGCTAAATATGGCTTTTTATTTGGCAGATATTAAGTTTGGCTCGGCAATTTACGGTAAAAATATAGACAAGAAAAATTTTCTGGCTTATGGCATTCAATATGTTGATTATGGGCTTTTTAAATATGCCAACGAAACGAATGATCAGATAGGCGATACCTATTTTACAGCTAAGGATATGGCTCTGAATATTATGTATGCTCGTGTTCTGAATAAATATTTTACAGTAGGAGCTACACTTAAACCTATTTATTCCGCTTACGAAACTTACACCAGTTATGGGGTGGCAATGGATGCAGGTATCAGCTACAATGATTCTGCCCATTTTTTCTCTGCCGGTCTGGTGTTTAAAAATATGGGACGTCAGCTGAAAGGGTATTATTCCGACGAAGGTGGTCAGCATATTGAGCCACTTCCAATTAATATACAATTGGGAATAACTAAGAAGTTGGCTTATGCACCGCTTCGGTTTTCACTAACACTTCAGAATTTGCAACAATGGGATTTGACTTATCAGTCAACTAATCAACCATCTACTATCACAACAACCACTAAAACAACTACTACTTCATCGATTACAACCCGGAATATTCAGTTTCTGGATATGGCTTTTCGTCACGTGATTATTGCTGCGGAATTTGTTCCTTCCAAGAACTTTTACATTAGTGCTTCGTATAACGACCGTCGTGCTCAGGAGTTAATTATGAATGGGTTTAAAAGCTCTGCCGGATTCTCGTTTGGTGGTGGAATTAAATTATATAAATTCCATGTCGGATTCGGAACAACTCAATTTCAGGCAGGCACAGCATCTTATCAGTTCTCCATTACTACAGCTTTGAATGAATTCAGGCTATAAGGCCCCCTAACCCCCTGAAGGGGGAATTTGAATATGAAAAAAATAACAGTTGCAATAGACGGATTTTCATCCTGCGGAAAAAGTACAATGGCCAAGGAATTGGCTCGAGAGGCAGGTTATATTTATGTCGATTCAGGTGCAATGTATCGTGCTGTTTCGCTTTTTTGTATTCAGAATGGCTGGTTAACTGACACCGATATTAATATAGAGGAATTGGAGAGAAATATCGAAACCATTCATATCAGTTTCAAAACCAATAATGACGGAAAATCGGAAACATACATGAATGGTAAAAATGTGGAAAATGAAATCCGCACCCTCGAAGTTGCAAATGGTGCCAGCCGTGTAAGTACATTGGGTTTTGTTCGTTGGGAATTAGTTCGCCAACAACAACTTATGGGTGACGACAAAGGTATTGTGATGGACGGTCGGGATATTGGAACAGTTGTTTTTCCAACAGCCGAACTAAAGATATTTCTGACGGCTTCACCCGAAATTCGTGCTAAACGCCGTCTCGACGAAATGGCTGCAAAAGGCGAATCCGCTAATTATGAAGCTGTATTGGCAAATGTAATTGAACGCGATGACCGTGATCAGAACCGTGCGGAAAGTCCACTCCGCAAAGCTGATGATGCCATCGTTATTGACAATAGCAACCTTACCCGCGATGAACAACGCGAAATTCTACGAACTTTGTTCAACGAAAAAACGTTAGAGTAATTTACAATTTATTCATTTACCATTTACAATTGAGATTTGTATTACAATGTCGTTTAGATAAGGGATTTCAAATTTAAGCAAGATATAAATATGGGAATAAGGGTATTTTTGCTTGTTTAATTTTATCTACTAAGGGCTTAAATCCCTGATTTATATTGATTCTTAACCCTTAGTAGAGAGAATAAACTACCTGATTTCCCCCTTATTTATTTTTAATGCTTAACTAAACGGCATTGATTTGTATTAGTATATTAATTCTACTTTGACAGATTAGAAATTTTAAAATTAATTTCGTCCCTACGGGACTTTGTATGTAGGACTTGTTTATGTTTTTACCATAATTACATCTCTACGAGGTTAAAAAAAGTGACGTAGTCACGAAAATATGGTAAAAGCATGAATATAAATAACCCTTAAAGTCCCGTAGGGACGACATATAATTAATGTGTCAAAGTAGAAGTAAGTCGCAATCGAATAAAGTAAATCTAAAATTGCAAACATGCTAAATATTGAGATTGATAATAAATCAGGATTCTGTTTTGGAGTAGTTAAAGCTATTACAAAAGCTGAAGAAGAACTGGTAAAAGGTGAAACGCTATATTGCCTGGGAGACATTGTACACAACGGACAAGAAGTGGAACGATTGGCTAATATGGGGATGATTACCATTAATCATGAACAATTAAAAAACCTGCATAATGCCAAAGTATTGTTACGTGCTCACGGTGAGCCACCCAGCACCTACGAAATTGCCAAACAAAACAACATAACACTTATTGATGCTTCTTGCCCGGTAGTTCTGAAACTTCAGTCACGGGTACGAAATGCTTACGAAACAGTACCCAGTCCTGATACTCAAATTGTTATTTTCGGACATGTGGGACATGCCGAAGTAAACGGTTTGGTAGGACAAACCAATGAAAGTGCAATTGTTATTGAAAACGAGGACGATTTATACAAAGTAAACCTGAAAAAACCGATTCGTTTATTCTCGCAAACAACTAAATCGCTGGAGGGTTACAACCATCTTATTTCAACCATTTCAGATATTAAGGATAATGATACATCCTTTGAATATACTGACACAATTTGCAGACAAGTGGCTAACAGAATGCCAAATATTACTATCTTTGCACAGCAAAATGATATTGTGATTTTTGTTGGCGGCAAAAAGAGTTCCAATGCAAAAGTATTGTTTGAGCACTGTAAAGAACAAAATCAAAATACTTATTTTGTATCTGAGCCAGAAGAAGTAGAGCATTTAAACATCGATTTGAATAAAAAAATCGGAATTTGCGGAGCAACCTCAACTCCTCGCTGGGTAATGGAAGCAGTAGAAAATAAACTGAAGGAACTTGCTGCAAAACAAGGAATTGAATAATTGTATTTTCAAATAAAAAGATTAGTTGTTGTTAAAAAGTTTTCAAAATGAAGTATGAAATTAAATGTATCGGTGTACTCACTTCAGGTGGGGATGCTCCGGGAATGAATGCTGCGATTAGGTCGGTAACTCGTGCCGCGATTTTCAACGGCATTCGCGTAAAAGCTATATACAGAGGTTATAAAGGGTTGATAACCGGTGAAATAAAAGAGTTTCAGACACAGAATGTAAGTAATATTATTCAGCAGGGCGGAACAATTCTGAAAAGTGCCCGCTGTGCCGAATTCCGCACTCCCGAAGGTCGTAAAGAGGCTTTTGAGAATATGAAGAAAGAAGAAATTGATGCATTAGTGGTAATTGGTGGTGATGGAACTTTCACCGGAGCACGCATTTTTGCACAGGAATACAATGTACCTATCGTGGGACTTCCCGGAACGATTGACAACGATTTATATGGAACTGATTCGACAATTGGTTACGATACAGCTCTGAATACTATTGTTGAAGCAGTGGATAAAATTCGTGATACTGCTTCGTCGCACGAACGTTTGTTTTTTATAGAAGTTATGGGACGTGATGCCGGTTTTTTGGCATTGAACAGTGCGTTGGCTTCGGGTGCTGAGGCAGCCATTATCCCCGAACGCGAAACACAGGTGGATCAGCTGGATGAACTTATCAGCAACGGTTTCCGTAAATCGAAAAACAGCAGTATCGT
Source organism: Paludibacter sp. (assembly GCA_037134195.1). GTDB lineage: Bacteria > Bacteroidota > Bacteroidia > Bacteroidales > Paludibacteraceae > Paludibacter. Next base: position 15,844 of record JBAXMR010000116.1, read on the forward strand.
GCTGGTTGCCGAAAGTGATATAACCGGTGGTGCCAATGGGCTGGCTGAACGTATGAAAAACGAACATCCCGAATATGATGTACGTGTTACTATTCTCGGTCACATTCAGCGAGGCGGTTCACCTTCAGCCTACGATCGCATTTTGGCTAGTCGCATGGGTGTGGCAGCTATAGATGCACTACTCGATGAACAACGCAGCATCATGATTGGTATTGTAAACGATGTGATTGTGCATGTTCCGTTCACCAAAGCCATAAAAGACGATAAACCGGTAAATGAAAATCTGCTGGGCGTGTTGCAAATGCTTTCTATTTAGTTTATAGCATTACAGATTGGGAATACCAATCTAAAAATAAAATGAAACAAAA
>JBAXMR010000117.1:0-16089 GCA_037134195.1 Paludibacter sp.
GTTGGAATCCGTTGACTTCCTGTTGGAATTCGTTGACTTCCTGTTGGAATTCGTTATGTTACACTTGATTTTAGTATAATTCGGGTTTGTATCGCTCTACATTCCCTTCTTTTCAGCAGGTGGCAGACAGTATTCGGCTGTCTGCCACTCGGTTTGTTCAGGTCAACGCTATGTTCACTCCGAACTGATTCCTTAAACCGCTTTTGTTAGGTTTATTTCTACTGCTGCAATGATCACTTTCACAGCTATTCCTGTATCACCTAAAATGTGACGGGGCGGAAAAGTAATAATTGGAGGATCTTGAACTAATAATTTAGTAGTTTGTACAGTGTTTGGTTGCGAAAAGCATAGTGTAGCTACTGAAACTACAAATGCAAGGGAGATTAAATACTTTTTCATAAGGATAAATTTTTAAATGATTTATCCTACAAATAAATACAAAAAAAAATCCGACATTTTGGTTAAACATCGGATTTATTTCATAGACATGCCCCGTAAGGTCATGCTATAAAATACTTAATATCAGAGTATTAGAGAATGTGATTTAACAAGCTATATTGACATCATGAAATCAGGGTGTTTTTGAATGAAAAATGCATTAAAATACCTCTAAAAAATGCTCCAGTTTTTCAGACTCTTCAAGTTTTAACTTTTTTCGGATTCGAAAACGGCGGGTAAATACCGATTCATTTTGCACATTAAGTACAGATGCAATCATGCCCGTTTGAAAACCTGCCAGCATCATACAGCAAGTAATAATATCATTAGCAGATAACTCAGGATATGTTTCTTTTAACCGTTGGGATATGTTATTATATTCCATATCCATGCATGCCAGCAATTCTTCATTAAAAACCTTGTTTTCTACGGATTTTGTCCCGTTTTTCTTTTTTACCCATAAACCGGTCTGTTTTGCCGAATGATTTCGATGTTGTTCAAGATTGAGCAGAAGAATAGACTGTAATTTTAATTGCCGTTCCAATAAGGCATTGTTTTCTCTTTCCTTTTCAGTTTTCTCTTGTTCAATTTCCAACAGTTTTTGTTTTTTATTGGTTATATCCTTTTGATATTCAATTTCGTTTTTCTTTGCCTTTAATCTCCAGAATAAAAACAATCCACTAAAAATACTAACTGTCAATAATGCCAGTAAAAGCAGAAATCCCCGTTGTTTGTTTTTAATGGTCAGATTTTGATTGGCGATTTGTAAGCTCTGATACTTGTATTTCTTTTCGAAGCCTGCAAAACTTTTTTCGAGTTTTTTCTTATACAGCGAATCAATGGCAAAACTTACTTTATTGGCATAATACAAAGCTTTTGTTTTATTATTCTCCTTCCCGGCAATGGTTTGCCATAATCTGTAATAGTCGGGAGCTATTTCGTGCAAATCAGTAACCTTACGCAAATAGTATTTTGCTGAATCTAATTTATTCGTTTTGATATGCACATTCGCAATCAAATAATACTTGTTACTATCATATTTACTATTAGCCGTGAAAGGTACACTATAAAAAACCCTTAACGCTTTTGGATAATCTCCTTGCTGAAAATAAACCGTACCAATATTTCTAAGCACAACCGATATAAGTGTAGAGTTGTGAATATTTGATGCTTCTTTTTCGGCTTTATTATAATATGACTGTGCACTATCCGCTTTATTTAGATATAAATAGCTATATCCAATATATAAATTACTCAGAATCGTGCTACTTTTATCGTTTATACGTTTGAAATAATCAGCAGCAGTTTTAAAATTCAACAATGAGTTACGGTATTGCCGTTGATTAAAATACATGGTTGCCTTTTCATACGAAACAGCTCCTGATAAATTAATATTACCTGACATATCTGCATATTCCTGAGCCTTTAACAGATTTTGGGCTTGTTCGTTTACACTATCACGATTAAAGGCAGTGCGCGAGTGATAAAACCAGGCATATCCGGCATGTACGGGGTCGGAATCATCAAAGTAGTCGGTGGCAATGCTTATCAGGGAATCGTTATCCACTATACTATCATTTTTGTCGAGAGCCTGAGTCATCAATAAAGCATACAATGCCCGGTTATAGCTACCATGCATTTTGTTAGCGGATAGTTTCCGTAGTAAATGCAACGATGAATCGGGAGCGGTATTCATAAGTTGTTCTGCAGTTTTCAATTCAGATGGAACCGAATAACAACCATATAAAAAAATGCAGAAAAACAGGAGCAGATAAGCAGTTTTAGGGTGGACTGTCATAATGAAATACTAAACGATTAGGATGCAAATATAAAAATAAGTAATGGACATAATATAATGTCGTATTTTATTAAATAAATGGAACGCGGATTTTCGCTGATATAGCTGATATTTACGGATAATAATTATACTGATTTTAAACTGATTTTAGTCATGCAAGCATGAGTGATAAGATTGTAAATACATGAAAATCATCCCGATTTATCGGGGATAAAATCCTTTTATTGATTCGTATTTACATTTTATACCGTCAAGTCGGCACGTCGAAATACTCCGTCTGTGCAAATCAGCTAAATCCGTGTAATGCCGTCAAGTCGGCATCTTCGATCAGCGTTCCATTTCTTTACTTTGAAATGAAGTCGTCTTGACTTTTTAAAATGCCACTCCTACGGAGCTTTTTGTTCAATAAACGAATACTAACTATCATAATTTTGCTCCTAACGGAGCATTTTCTTAGCTTCGGAGAAGCGTTATTATGGTAGTAGAATTATTGATTATAATGTATTTTAGAGCTCGGTTAGGAGCGAAATTATATTGTTTGTGAAAAGTCAAGACGACTTCAATATAGATTTCAATATATCAGATACTTATAACTTGTATAATGCCTAATAATAATCGAAATAATGTCTATTAAACACAAAAAAATCCGATACATACCTGCATCGGATTTTTTATACTTCAAAAGTTTAATTATTTTACAATTGCATTGAAATCTGCATCGGTTGCATATTTAGCAAATTCTATGTCTTTTTTAGCTTTAGCAGCCAAAGAGCCATCTTGTTTTACTGCATTTTTCAGATTGCTGTACACAACATCACGGTCGTTTGTACGTGCACCAACAATAGCACCCAGATAAGCAGTCATTGCATTCGGACGTTGAACTGCAGATAAAGTTTTACGTGCTGAATTGTAATCAGCATTTAAAATCTGTAACAAAGCAGCATTGTTTGAAGCTGTAGAACCAAAATATGTTGCAGATTTTGCATAGTCACCTTTTATCATATAGATTGCACCAAGACCCTGACCAACATTTCCGCTTGTTCCGGCAGCTTTACCGAGAAATTGTTCAGATTTATCCAAATCTCCTTTTGCTAACGCAGCAATACCGGCGTTGAAATTAATGTCAGCAGATTTTGAATCAATTGCCAGAGCTTTAGCAATATAACGAGAAGCGTCAGCTGTATTTCCTTGTTGGTATTTTACAGCACCTAAATTATTGAAACCACGTACATCGCTTGGATAAAGTTCAGTAGTTTTCTGATAAATAGCAGCTTTTTCACCTAAATCATTTGTCAGAGTTCCAGCATAAATCAATTCTTCAACAGATAGTTTTGAAGCGTCTTCTTTTGCTAGTTTTGAAACTTCAGCATCCGACTTGCCGGTAATATCAATGGTAAGTTGCATGCGTGAGCGACGTAATTTAGGAAGTATCTCTTCAGCAATTGCTTTGAAAGCAACAGAAAGATTTTTTATTTCACGTTCCCGTTGTTCTGGGTCGGTGTACATCGTCAATACTCTTAAAATTAATTGTTTGTCCTGTATGTTAGAGTTTTCCAATAATTTTTGAAAACCGTCCCAGTCTTCAGCCGTAAACTTAGTATCGATTTTTACTGCATTTTTCAACTTTTTGAATTCTTTGTTTAAATAATCAACTGTAACCGCTTCACGTTTTTCGGCCAGATTAGTATTTAGTTGTATGCCACCATCCGGTGATGCATAACCTGACACCTCAAAAGAAGCAACTTTTTGGTTTGTAGATTCGCTAACATCTTTGATTTTCTTGGTTAATGCAAGTACATCTGCCGAACTTTTTTCAGTTTTGCGAAGTTCGGATTTTTGTATCAGAAACATGATATCAGCATCTTGTTTTTCCTGAATAATATGTTGAAATTTATCAGTTAGAAGAACCGGAGTCATTTCAGATGCACTAATAGCAACTAATTGTGAAGTGGCAATCACTCCATCAGCAACTTTAACACTCGGAATCTGGTATGTTTTCTTTCCCTGAACGATATTAAATTCAAGATAAAGTTCAGATTTAGCCATTTCAGGTACATAATCGAAGGAAACGTTCATTGAATAGGTTCCACCTACTTTGAATTCAATAACTTTGTCATTTCCTTTTACTTTTTCACCCTGAAAATCAACCGATTTACCTTTTACTTCTTTACCTTCAAATTTTAAGACAGGAGTTACGGTTACTACTGCTTTTTTGTTGAAATACTTTTCAGGAAATGTTCCAGTTACAGTTGCATTCACTTTACCTGATTTTACTTCTAGCGGATTCGGATTACATTTAAATAAGCTGGGGTCTAAAGCGGTAAGGTCTTTGCCGCAAGAGCTCAACAGTAACGCAAATACCATTGAAAGTGCGAATAATAATTGCTTTTTCATAAATTTTTATTTTTTATTGTTAGTTATAAAATTGTTTTCAATTAATTCGGGCACAAATATACAATATTTTGAGTGAATTTACATTACTTTGCAGCACGATTTTGACATTTTTTGTTCATGGATTGATGATGTGAAGCAATGAAAGATTGTCAAAGTTATTAATCCATTATATGTCAATAAGATAGGGCAATATGCAATATATATTCAGAAGACTCAGATTTTTATTCGTAATTACCCGTTATCTAACCTTAAGAAAGGTATCAAACCTGATTTCAATAAGTATATCTTATTTATTATCAGTGTTTAAAATTGAAAAGCATAAAGATTGTTTACCATTCTTTTTGTCAGTCGAAGCGACTAATTTTTGTAACCTTCATTGTCCTGAATGTCCCGTGGGAATAAGGCAGATAACGAAATCTGAAATGAAATCGGTCGATACTGAACTCTTTAAAAGATTGATTGACGAGTTGAAGCCAACACTAACTCACTTGATTCTTTATTTTCAGGGAGAACCACTTTTAAATAAGCATCTTCACGAACTTATTGAATATGCTCATACTGCCAGAATTTTCACTTCCACTTCTACGAATGGTCAATTACTTACCAAAGATAATGCCAGACTTTTGGTTCTTTCCGGATTAGACAAACTGATTGTTTCTGTTGATGGAACTACGCAAGAAACGTACGAGAAATACAGAATAGGAGGGAAACTCATAAAAGCAATTGAAGGAATCAGACATATTAATTATTGGAAAGAAGAACTTGATTCAGTAACTCCAATGGTTGAAATACAGTTTTTGGTTTTGAAGAGCAACGAACATCAAATGAAAGAAATGCGTAAGCTATCTAAAGATTTAAAAGCAGATCGACTAGCATTTAAAACCGCTCAACTTTATAATTTTGAAAATGGAAGTGATAGAATGACTTCTTTTGACCGATATTCAAGGTATAAACGAAAAAAAGATGAAACTTTCAAACTGAAGGGAAATCAACCCAACCGTTGTTTCAGGCTGTGGAGTGGGGGAGTTGTCAATGCAAAGGGTGAGGTATTACCATGCTGTTATGATAAAATGTCGGAATATTCCTTTGGTAATATTGCATATAAAGGATATTCTATATGTAGACATAGTCATAAGGCTTCAGATTTTAGAAATAAAATTTTGCAAAATAGAAAACAAGTTGAAATTTGTAGGAATTGTACGGGATGATTTAAACAAAGAATTTGATTCGCAGAATTAATATTAAGTATGAGTTTTAATATAATTGTAACCTTTACAACTAAAAATTAGTCACAATTTTATTAAATATACAAGAAAAAAAGTTCAATAAATGCATAAATAAAATTATTTCTGTATATTTGCCCAAAAAGAATTAATATGTTGAATAAAAAAAATAATTAAAATGACCAAAAAAATTTTACTAATGGCACTTGTTGCCTTTTTTTGTCAAATGGCAATAACTCCTGTTTTAGCAGTAAAAGCAGCTCCATTTCCTATTAAAATTACACAACCCGACGGAACGCAGTTGACCATCCGTTTGCATGGTAGCGAATTTAATCATTTTCAAACATCAGAGGATGGATATGTACTTAAAGCCGACACAAAAGGTTTTCTGACATATGCAACTGTAAATTCAGCAGGAGAATTAGTTGAAAGTAATATTGTTGCACGAAATATTGACAAAAGAACTGCTACAGAAACTCAATTCTTGAAAACATTTGATCAAACAGCTGTAAAGCAATCCGTACAAAAATTAGCAAATAAAAGCAAAATGCTTCTGAGTGGAGCTGATAAACCTCGCAAGGCTTATCCGCTAATTGGAGCTCCAAAAGCACTTGTGATTTTAGTTAACTTTACCGATAAATCATTTGTAGTTCCAACTCCACTAGCTGCATTTCAAAATCTTGTGACACAATCAGGATACAGTGCTAATGGTGGAACAGGTTCTGCTAAAGATTACTTTATGTCTGCAAGTTATGGCAAGTTTGCTCCTGATTTTGTTGTGGCAGGTCCGGTTACTTTGCCACAAAATATGGCATATTATGGGGGTAACGATACGAGTGGTAATGATAAAAATCCAGCTCAAATGGTTTTAGATGCTTGTGCTGCTTTGGTAAAAACCGGATTCGATTTCGCACCCTACGATACAGATAGTAATGGAGTTATTGATAATGTTTTTATCTATTATGCCGGTTATAACGAAGCTGAAGGTGGTCCGTCAAACACTATATGGCCTCATAGATGGAGTATAACAAGTGCCGGTTTGACCAGTGGAAAATACAGTGGAAAAACTGTGGATGATTATTCATGTACCTCTGAGCTTAAAAGTACTACAGGTTCAAATATGTGCGGTGTAGGAACTTTCTGTCATGAATTTGGTCACGTATTGGGTTTACCCGATTATTATAATACCTCGGGAAGTAGTACTTACATATCTACAACAGAAACATGGGAGGTTATGGATTACGGACCTTATTTGAATGGTGGTTGTACACCTCCAACATATTCCGCTTGGGATAGATTCTACTTAGGATATCTGACCCCACAACAAATAAGTACAGCTGCAGATATTACTCTAAATCCATTATATCAAGGAACTACTGCTCCTGCAAATACAAACAATCAAGCTTATCTGATTGCTGCCAGTACTCATAACATGAACGGTACAGCTCCAAGCCCGGCAGAATTTTTCATAGTCGAATACAGAAAACACACTAGTTGGGATACTTTTTTAGGACAAGATGTTAACAGTGTGGGTACGAATTCAAATATTCCTTCTGATGGAATGTGTATCTGGCATATAGATTATCTTCAATCAGCATGGGATAATAATGGACCAAACAATGCAAATAGTAGTACTCAAACAGCATCCAGTCACATGCGTGTTTATTTACAACCACTTAGCGGTCAGACAACAACTCCGGGAATGACATTTACTTCAGGTTCATTTACTCCAACAACATGGACAGGTACGAATCTAAATAAACCACTTACAAGTATTGCAATGACCACTAATAATATGACTTTTAAATTTATGGGTGGTGCAGTTGGACCAACAATAACTGCCGGAACAGTAAATGCATTTACAATGACAATTGGAACTACAGCTCCAATTCAAACAATTACTATTACTGGTTCTACTTTAACTGCAGATGTTCTGCTAAATTTAGCAACTAATTCAAGTTTTGACATTAAACTTGCTTCAGGAAATATCTGGGCTAAAAGTTTAACTTTGCCACAAACTTCAGGTGCTGTAAGTCAATCTGTTCAGATTCGTTACAATCCAATTGCACTTGGAACTCAGACAGATCAATTGGTTTTGTCAAGTACAGGAGCAACTACAGTAAATGTAAACCTGACAGGAACAGCAACTGTGGGTGCTAATTCACCTGTAATTACAACTGGTAAAATAGATACTGCTATTCCATTTTCTACAATAAAAGTAAATGCTACCAGCAACAAAACAATTAATGTTAAAACAACGGATGTAAATAATAGTATAGCTTTAGCAATATCAGGAAATGATGCTGCAATGTTCTCACTCTCTGCAAGTACGGTAACTAAAGATGTTGCAAATGCTGCTACAGGAACAAATATCACAATTAGCTATAAACCAACTGCAATAGGAAGCCATAGTGCTGTACTTACTATTTCAGGTGGAGGTCTAAGTCCAGACAGAACACTAACACTAACAGGAACTGCTAATTAATTCGGTGGTTATAACAAAAATAAAACAGGCTTTCTCAATACGAGAGAAAGCCTGTTTTGTTTTTGTAAATTTGCTATCAATTGTACATTTCGTCAATCAACGTTTTGTATTTCTGCATTATAACCGCACGACGCATTTTCAATGTGTTTGTCAATTCTCCGCTTTCAATACTAAATCCCTTTTTTATCAAACTGAAACGTTTAATCATTTCGTAATTAGCCATCCCTTTTTGCAGGATTGCTATCCGATTTTGCAACATATCATAAATTTCAGGAGATTTTAAAAGCGTATCAATATTTTCATATTGAATTTTGTTTTTCAGCGCATATTCTTCCAAAGCAGAAGTATTTGGGGCAATTATGGCAGTTACAAAGTTTCGTTCATCGCCTATTACTGCTACTTGTTCAATATATTTATCCACTCCAAGTCGGGTTTCAATTTCCTGAGGAGCAATGTATTTACCGTTTGAGGTTTTAAATAAATCCTTTATCCGTTCAGTCATTACAATTGCATTGCCTTTCAAATAACCTGCATCTCCGGTTTTAAACCAACCATCCTCAGTAAATGCGGCTTCATTTGCTTCAGGTTTATTGAAATAGCCCGGGAAAATAGTTTTTCCTTTGAGCTGAATTTCATTTTCTTCTCCGATTCGAATTTCAACTTCGGGTAAAACATCTCCAACAGTCCCAACCTCATAACCGGAATAATCAAAACAGGAAACAGTTGCAGTTGTTTCGGTCAAACCGTATCCGTAGAAAATAGGAACACCAATGCTGCGCAAAAACACAAGAATTTCATCCGAAAGTTTTGCACCGGCAGTTGGTAGCATGTTTGCATTTTCAATACCAATTGTACGTTTTACTTTTGAAAAAATCAGTTTATCAGCAAAGGTATATCTTAGTTTAAGATACAAGTCAGGACGTTTAGCAACCCGAATATAATCGATATTATATCTATAACCCACTGCAATAGCCCAGGTTACTATTCCCTGCATTAATGGTGACATTTTTGAAATATTTTCCTGTACACCGGAATATACTTTCTCCCAAAAACGCGGTACTGCACACATCAGTGTTGGATGCACATCTTTGATTGTTTGTTGAATTTCAGTTGGATTTTGATTGATATAAATAGTTATACCTGTGAAAATACATAGATAGCACCAGGTGCGTTCGAAAACATGTGACAATGGTAAGAATGCAATGGAAACATCTTTTTCGTTTAGGCTGGTGAGTCTGTTGGTGTTCGATGTAATTGCTTCGTCGAAGTTAGAGTGAAGAAGCATGGCTCCTTTTGGATTTCCGGTAGTACCTGATGTGTATAAAATACAGGCCATATCACTATCCTGTGCTTCACTTTGACGTTGTTGAACTTCGAAGTGCTTTGTAGATTCCTGTCCAATGAGCAGGAAATCAGCATAATAAATTGAAGTCTCTTTGTCGGTGAAAACAACTGTTTTGTCGAAAATAATTATTTTCTTGAGGAAATCTGAACTTTGAAGTACTTCGTTTGCAATATTGTATTGTTCCTGATTTCCAACAAAAATTACTTCAATTTCGGCATCGTTTACGATATATTCAACCTGTTGAAAGCTGGATGTTGCATAGATGGGCACCATTACTCCTCTGATAGAGTAGAGAGCAAAATCGACAATCAGATTTTCATATTTATTTTGTGAAAACTGTGCAACCCTTTGCTGCTCTCCAACACCGGATTCTATAAACGATTTTGCCAGCGACGAAACCTGATGACCAAAGCCTGCCCATGAGATGTGGCTCCACTCATCCGATATATTTTCACGATAATACAAAGCGGGTTTTTTCCCGTACTTTTTTGCCTGAGCATAAATTAGCTGTGAAAAATGAGGATTTTTCATATTTCTTCGTATTTAAAAATTAGCTTGAAGATTAACTTGCTTACAAAGATACAAAAAACAGATTGGATTGTTGCACGATTTTGATAATTATGTGCAGTGTAACTGTAATGAGAATGTTGATTAGTCGGGTAGGGGAGTGCTGATCTGTTCCGTGACTAAATCAGAATTGTCAGGCTTAATGGTCTCAATACTAAGATTCTGAATAAAATCAGAGTTTGACTCGATAAGTTGTAACGCAATTTTTGAAACGTTTTGCTGTGATTCTTTTTTGCTTTTTCCGGTGGCTTCGCACACTGTTTTTTCCTGAATTTCGAGCTTTGTCAGAAATTCATGTTTGTTTGCTCCACTGAGTGTGTCCTGTACAAGAATGAATTCTGATTCCAAACGGTTTTTCTGACACCATTCAATCAATTTTGATTTGAAATTAATTTCGTTTTGAGCTACAGCATCCAAATCAATGAATGTTTTCATAAGTCGCTGTACCACAAAACTTTTGCATTGCTTGTAACCAAAATCCAGATAAATAGCTCCCATTATGGCTTCCAGCGCATTTCCGTAAATATTCTTATTGGTATTGGCATTTACATATTTGGTAACCAAAACCAGTTTATCCAACCCAATTTCTATTGCCAGGTTGTTTAAAGCTTCGCGATTTACAATTTTGGAGCGGGTGTTGGTTAGAAAACCCTCACGCTGATTCTCATACCGATGGTAAAGGATGTCAGTCACTACGGAGTTAAGCACCGCATCTCCCAGAAATTCAAGTCGTTCGTTGCTCAAAAAGTGACCACTTCCGGTAGGAATAGAAACCGATTTGTGCCTTACAGCCAGTTGGTAGTATTCAATCTTGTCGGGATAAAATCCCAACACTTGTTGAAATAAAAAATAAGGCTCTTTTCGAGCATTCGAAAGGAGCCTTATTTTTTTAATGAGATAGTTAATCACAAGTTATTTTACATATTTTTTTACAATCACGCTTGCATTATGACCGCCAAATCCAAAAGTGTTGGAAAGAGCTGCATTAACAGTACGTTTTTGTGCCTTATTAAAGGTAAAATTAAGATTGTAGTCTATATCCTCATCCTCATCTCCTTCAGTGAAGTTGATGGTAGGAGGTACGATATCATTTACAACCGACAAAATAGTAAAGATAGCTTCAATTGCACCCGCTGCACCTAACAGGTGACCGGTCATGGATTTCGTCGAACTGATATTGAGTTTGTATGCATGGTCACCAAACACTTCCTTAATGGCTTTCGATTCGGAGATGTCTCCAACCGGTGTAGATGTTCCGTGAACATTAATATAATCAATTTCTTCAGGACTCATTCCAGCATCTTTCAATGCTCTCTTCATTACTAATTTTGCTCCCAAACCATCCGGATGGGTTGCTGTAAGGTGATATGCATCGGCAGACATTCCGCCACCTACTACTTCGCAAAGAATATTGGCACCACGCGCAATGGCATGTTCAAGTTCTTCGAGAATAATACAGGCAGATCCTTCGCCCATAACAAAACCATCACGGCTTTTGCTAAACGGACGGGAAGCACCGGCTGGGTCATCGTTACGTGTTGATAAAGCTGTCATAGCGTTAAATCCTCCAACTCCACCAGGAGTGAGTGTAGCTTCAGCACCACCGGCCACAAACATGTTTGCTTTGCCTAAGCGGATGTAATTAAACGCATCTACAAGTGCATTCGTGGACGAAGCACAGGCGGAAGTTGTTGAGAAATTTGGTCCGCGAAAGCCATACATAATCGAAATTTGTCCCGCTGCAATATCCGAAATCATTTTAGGAATGAAAAACGGATTAAACTTTGGTCCTTGTTCCTCGTGCGAATAGTAATATCCAATTTCTTGTTCAAAAGTTTGAATACCACCAATTCCGGCAGCGAAAATAACTCCAATCTCGTCTTTATCTACAGATTCTAAATCCACCCCACAGTTTTCGATAGCTTCTTTAGCTGCAGCAATCGCATATTGGGCATAAAGATCCAATTTGCGGGCTTCTTTACGATCGAAGTATATTGAAGGATCAAATCCTTTAACTTCGCAAGCAAACTGCGTTTTAAACTTAGATGCATCGAAATGAGTAATAGGTCCGGCACCACTTTTACCTTCAAGTACGTTTGCCCATGTTTCAGAAACGGACAAACCAAGAGGAGAAACTGTACCTAAACCTGTTACTACAACTCTTTTCAATTCCATAATTAAATCGTGGAATAAATTATTTTTGTAAAGCTTCGATATGAGCGATAGCGTCGCCTACTGTACCAATTTTTTCAGCTTGTTCGTCTGGAATAGAGATACCGAATTCTTTTTCGAATTCCATAATCAATTCTACAGTGTCTAATGAATCAGCACCAAGATCATTTGTGAAACTAGCAGTTGCTACTACATCTGATTCTTCTACGCCTAATTTGTCTACGATAATTGCTTTTACTTTAGCTTCTACTTCTGACATAATTTTTGTTTTTAAGTTGATAAATAGAAATTGTTTTATAATTTTGCGGTGCAAAGGAAACAAAATTTATCGAAATAACCTCGTTTTTGATGATAAAAATTGTTATTTTTGCACAAACATCTTACAATTGTGCAGATTTAAACACAACTAAATGTCATTAAGAATAGCCCTTTTCGCTTCCGGTTCAGGCTCTAACGCTGAAAACATTGTTCGCTTTTTTTTGAATGATTCTAAATTTGAATTTCCGCTTATCATTTCGAACAAACAAAATGCCTTTGTTCACGAGCGTGCAAGGAATCTTAACATCCCATCGGTAACTTTTTCACGCGAAGATTTTATAAATGGGGAAGCAATTCTTGAATTATTAAGAAAATATCAGATAGATTGCATTGTTCTTGCCGGATTTCTGCTCAAAGTGCCGGAAGTGTTGATTGATGCATTCCCCGATAAGATTATCAATATCCATCCGGCTTTACTTCCTAACTATGGAGGCAAAGGAATGTACGGACATCATGTTCACGAAGCCGTAAAAGCTTCAGGCGATACTGAATCAGGCATCACCATTCATTACGTTAATAGCAATTACGACGAAGGAAATATTATTTTTCAGGCTAAATGTCCTGTATTGCCTACCGATACCGCTGATTTGATAGCCGATAAAGTTCATGCACTTGAATATGAGCATTTTCCAAAAATCATAAAAAAACTTTGGAGTTAATCATTCTATTGATTATACAACTTATTCTCATCCAATTTAATTTTTTGATGTTATTGTTTGAAGTTTGGCGTAATATTTACGACAGATTGCATATATTTGCAAAATAATATATTTAGCATGGAAACAATTATTGATAATTCAGTTAATTCATACATTTTTACTGATTCAGAGAATGATATTAAATCATTAATAACTGCTGTACGAAATGGAATAAATTTTAATTACTTCCTAAATATTGCAGAGTATAGTAATTTTAATTTACATGATTGGGCAACTATTTTGCATTTGTCTGAACGAACTATGCAGCGTTATAAAAAAGAAAGTTTAACTTTCGAGCCACTTCAATCTGAAAAAATATTGCAGATTGCACTTATACTTCAAAAAGGACAAGAAGTTTTTGGTAATTCATTAAAGTTCAACAATTGGATAAATGCTGATAATCAGGGATTAGGCGGTGTAAAACCAAAAGAATTATTAGATAATAGTTTTGGAATTAAGCTGATTGAGGACGAGTTGGTTAAAATTGAACATGGAGTACTGGCATGATAGTTTATAGGCTTTCAAAAGCAAAATATGCGAATGACTTGTCTGGAAAAGGAGCCGAAATTGCCGGTGGTCGTTGGAATAGTAAGGGTGTATCAATGATTTATACAAGTGAATCAAGGGCATTGGCAACAACAGAAATAGCGGTTCATACTTCACTTGGTAATATTCCAATTGATTATTGTATTATCAGTTTGGAAATTCCGGATGCAGCAATAAAGACAGTTGAAATGACTGATTTGCCTCTCGATTGGTCTGAAGTACCACCAAAATTATCATCTCAGAAATTTGGGGATAAATTTGTTTTTGAAAATAATTCACTCGTTTTAAAAGTGCCTTCTGCTGTAGTAGAGGGAGATTTTAATTATTTAATCAATCCGAAAAACAAAGATATCGGGCTTATAAGAATTGTGAAAGTATCACCATTCACCTTTGATAGAAGGCTATTTACCTAGTATATTTATTGTTTTAATTCAATGTTTTCGTATTGTTTCCTGAAAAACAAGCATTTTGCAACCCTGAATACTTTTACTGCCACAGTTTTTTATTGTATCTTTGCACTCCAATTTTAAAATTAGGATTAATAAACCACCTAACTTTCAAACTCTTCAACTTTATAAACTTTCAAACTTCATAAAATATGGCTCTTCAATGTGGTATCGTGGGTTTACCCAACGTTGGTAAATCTACTTTATTCAACTGTCTTTCAAATGCTAAAGCACAAGCTGCAAATTTTCCTTTCTGCACTATCGAACCTAATGTTGGTGTAATTACTGTCCCTGACGAACGATTGAATAAGCTGGCCGAACTGGTTCACCCCAAGCAAATTGTTCCAACCACAGTCGAAATAGTGGACATTGCCGGATTAGTAAAAGGAGCAAGTAAAGGCGAAGGTTTGGGAAATAAATTTCTGGCCAATATCCGCGAAACTGACGCAATTTTGCATGTGCTTCGTTGCTTTGAAAACGACAATATTACCCATGTGGATGGCAGTATTAATCCGGTTCGTGATAAAGAAATTATTGATACCGAATTACAACTTAAAGACCTCGAAACGGTTGAAAGCCGCATTAATAAAGTTCAGAAACAAGCTGCAGCAGGCGATAAACAGGCCAAAGCTGTTTATGATATTTATATTCAATACCGTGAGGCACTCCTTCAGGGTAAATCGGCCCGTACGGTAAAGCTCGGCGAACTTGACCGAAAACTGGTGAAAGACTTATACTTGCTGACAGATAAGCCTGTTATGTATATTTGCAATGTGGACGAAGCTTCGGCTGCAAAAGGAAATGCTTTTGTGGAAGCTGTGCGCGAATCAGTCAAAGATGAAGAGGCTGAAATACTGGTAGTTGCAGCTGCTACCGAAGCTGATATTGCCGAACTGGAAACTTACGAAGAACGTCAGATGTTTCTGGAAGAAGTTGGTTTGACTGAATCAGGTGTTGCACGTTTAATTCGTGCTGCCTATCATTTACTTGATTTACAGACTTATTTTACTGCCGGCGTACAGGAAGTGCGTGCATGGACGTTCCACCGTGGCTGGAAAGCACCGCAATGTGCAGGTGTAATTCATACCGATTTCGAAAAAGGCTTTATCCGTGCCGAAGTAATTAAATACGAAGATTTCACAACCTTAGGTTCTGAGGCAGCTTGTAAAGAAGCCGGCAAAATGAATGTGGAAGGGAAAGAATATGTGGTGACCGATGGTGATATTATGCACTTCAGGTTTAATGTCTGATTACTCCAAACACCTAAATTTCATAATTAGAATTTATGAACAATTAAATTAGAGATAGAACTGCTCAACTTATTGATTGAAATACTTCAAACAGTGTATTTTAGCTATTAACTCCAATCTAATTTTTTGGTGATTTTTAAAATTTATAATACAAATATTTAAATATAGAACCAGAACAATTTTTCAATTTCAATGTTTACTATCATGTATTCTAGAATTATTAAATACTAAATAGAAATGAGTAAAATTGAAAAAATTGTTGCACGCGAAATACTTGACTCGCGTGGAAATCCTACAGTAGAAGTAGATGTTTTATTAGAATCAGGCGTTATGGGTCGTGCTGCAGTTCCATCAGGAGCTTCAACCGGCGAAAACGAAGCAATTGAACTTCGCGACGGTGATAAAGGTC
>JBAXMR010000118.1:0-15949 GCA_037134195.1 Paludibacter sp.
ACACAATGAAGTGTAAGTGTCTGATTCCAAGGGTGGGCCCAACTGGGCTTGAACCAGTGACCCCCTGATTATGAGTCAGGTGCTACTAACCAACTGAGCTATAGGCCCGGTTTCCATCCAGATTTCTCCTTTTGAAAGCGAATGCAAAAGTAATAAATTTTGCAATACTGCAAAAATTATTAGTCAGTTTTTTGATTCAGCTTATAGTTTTTTGTTTGAAATCCGCTTAAAAAGTATATTTTTGCAGACTTTATGTATAAAAAATCTTATTATGACAACAAACCAATCTAGTTCAAAGCACCCAAAAGGACTTTATTTCGTTTTTGCTACCGCCATGTCAGAGCGTTTTAGTTATTATGGCATGCGAGCTATTTTCACGCTTTATCTGATTAAAGCATTACTGATGGATAAACAATTAGCTTCAGCCATTTATGGTAATTATACCGGACTGGTTTACCTTACTCCGCTTATTGGCGGCTATGTGGCTGATAGATATTTGGGTATGCGTCGTTCTATTCTGTGGGGAGCAGTGTTGATGATTATCGGACAACTGTTTATGTTTACAAGTGCTTTGTATTATCAAAATGCTGAATTTGCACGTTGGTTAATGTACACTGGACTGGCAGCGTTGATTTTTGGGAATGGATTTTTCAAACCTAATATTACAACCATTGTTGGAAGTTTGTACGAAAAAGGCGATAAACGACTCGATTCGGCCTATACTGTTTTTTACATGGGTGTAAATGTCGGTGCATTTATTGCCCCGTTGCTTTGTGGATTCTTTGGCGATACAGGTAATCCTGCTGATTTCAAATATGGTTTTTTGGCAGCTGCTATTGGTATGATGCTCAGTCTGATTTTGTTTGTGGGTTGGAAAAGCAAGTTCCTTATCGGTCCTGACGGTTCGCAATTGGGTGTAGAACCTACCGGAAAAAAAGGTAATCATGTAAGTGAACATATTGTTTCAAAACCAAAGACTTTTAAACAAAAAGCTACAGAATTAGTGGCATGGATAGCCGCTGTAGTGGTTTTGTTTAGTATTTTCTTTTTTGGTTTTCATTTTGATATGATTGGTGCGCTTATTTTTTCGGTGTGTATTATCATTCCTGCCTTTGTTATTTCGGATAAATCACTCACCAAAATTGAACGCGAGCGCATTTGGGTTATCTATATTATTGCCTTTTTCGTTATTTTCTTTTGGTCGGCGTTTGAACAAGCCGGTGCATCACTCACCTATTTTGCCGATGAACAAACCGACCGTAATATTTTGGGCTGGATTATGCCTGCCAGTTACTTCCAGTCGTTCAATCCGGTATTTATCGTGTTGCTCGGAATGTTGTTTTCTAACCTTTGGATATGGCTTGGAAAAAAGAATATGGACCCAGCTTCGCCGGTAAAACAGGCAATGGGTTTATTTTTCCTTGCATTGGGTTATCTGGTCATTGCTTTCGGTGTGAAAAACGTAGCTCCCGGCATGAAAGTAAGTATTCTGTGGCTCACAGGTTTGTATTTCATTCATACCATGGGCGAATTAATGCTATCACCTATCGGACTTTCGATGGTAAATAAGCTCGCTCCTTTACGTTTTGCGTCCTTACTAATGGGCGTTTGGTATATGTCGATGGCTACTGCCAATAAATTTGCCGGGATGCTTAGCGGATTATACCCCGAAGTAGGAAAACCAAAGTTCATTTTTGGTATTCAGATTGTTTCGCTCTACGATTTCTTTATGCTTTTTGTGGTAATTGCCGGTGTGGCTTCGGTTATTTTGTTCTTGTTGTCAAAACGATTGCAGAAATTGATGCATGGAGTTAAATAATAAAAGTATTCACAATCATTTATCAAAAATTTAGAAAACTAAAGAAATTTTGCATTATTTTGCATATTGTAAGATAAGATTACTTTTTGAATTCAATTTTCATTTTCTATTTCTAAAAAGGTAATTTTTTTAAAAATTATAGGTTGAATATTTGAAAGGATAAATTCTTAAATTTGTTGATTTCATGATTTTTTAAAAGTAAGTTTTCAAAGAATCCTTTCATTTTCCAAAATGAAAGGAATTTTTTTGCGGTTTGCTCAAAAAAAAGGTTTAATTTTGTAAGCTAATTTATAATGTGCTAATTATGAATTATTAATTGTAAATTGTGAATTGAAATAAATGGGACTATTTAATTTTTTTAGTAAGGAAAAAAAGGAAACTCTTGATCAGGGATTATCAAAAACCAAGGAAAGTGTGTTTTCGAAACTTTCGCGTGCTGTAGCCGGAAAATCGAAGGTTGATGATGAGGTGCTTGACAACCTGGAAGAAGTGCTGATAACATCGGATGTGGGCGTTGAAACTACTTTGCGGATTATTGAGCGCATTGAAAAGCGTGTGGCTCAGGATAAATATGTAAATACAACCGAACTGAATACGATTCTGAAAGATGAAATTGCTTCATTGCTAGCTGAAAATAATTCTGATTCACCTGCCGATTTTGATGTGGAACTACCAACGAAACCTTATGTGATAATGGTTGTTGGTGTGAATGGTGTTGGAAAAACAACTACTATCGGAAAACTGGCTTATCAGTTTAGCAAAGCAGGTAAGAAGGTTTATTTGGGTGCTGCCGATACGTTTCGTGCTGCCGCAGTTGATCAGTTGGTTATATGGGGTGAGCGCGCAGGTGTGCCGGTTATCAAGCAGAAAATGGGTTCTGATCCGGCTTCAGTGGCTTACGATGCCATTGCTTCAGGAAAAGCAAATGATGCTGATGTGGTGATTATTGATACTGCCGGTCGACTTCACAACAAAATAAATCTGATGAACGAGTTGACCAAGATTAAAAATGTAATGCAAAAGGTTGTGCCGAATGCTCCACACGAAGTTTTGCTCGTACTCGATGGCTCTACCGGACAAAATGCTTTTGAACAGGCCAAACAGTTTACTAAAGCTACAGAAGTTACTGCGTTGGCAATTACAAAGTTAGACGGAACCGCCAAGGGTGGAGTTGTAATTGGTATTTCTGATCAATTCAAAATCCCCGTTAAATATATTGGTTTGGGTGAAGGGATTCAGCATTTGCAGGTTTTCGACCGGAAGGAGTTTGTTGAATCATTGTTTAGTTGAGAAGACCCATACCACTAAAGGGGCTTTTAGAAGTTAGCATAATGTAAAATCGTATTTAGGTTGAAAAAAACATATAATAAAGGAACAGTCGATGTGGTAACAATGGGTTGTTCCAAAAATTTGGTTGATTCGGAGCAGTTGATGCGGCAGTTCGATGCCTTGGGTTACAAAGTTCGACATGATGCTGCAAATCCTGATGGTGAAATTGTGATAGTAAATACCTGCGGTTTTATTGGCGATGCCAAAGAAGAAAGTATCAATACTATATTGCAATTTGCTGATTTGCGGAAACAACAGAAAATCGGGAAACTTTTTGTGATGGGCTGTTTGTCTGAACGTTATTTGAACGATTTACAGAATGAAATACCTGAAGTTGATAAATTTTACGGCAAATTCAATTACATAGACATTCTGAAAGAAATTGGTCAGGAATATCGGGCAGATTTACGATTGGAACGAACTCTGACAACACCAAAGCATTACGCATATATCAAAATATCAGAAGGTTGCAACCGCACTTGTTCGTATTGTGCCATTCCGATAATTACCGGAAAACATCGATCACGTTCGATGGAAGATATTGAAAATGAGGTAAAAGGACTAGTTGCGCAAGGAGTAAAAGAATTTCAGTTAATAGCTCAGGATTTATCATATTATGGTGTTGACCGTTTTAAAACCATGAAACTGGCAGAGTTGACTGAACGGCTTTCAGATATTCAGGGTGTGGAGTGGTTGCGGCTACATTACGCTTATCCGGCTCATTTCCCTTTCGACTTGCTGAAAGTGATGCGTGAGAGGGATAATGTTTGTAATTACTTAGACATTGCATTACAACACATTAGCGACAATATGTTGAAGCAGATGCGCCGGAACATAACAAAAGAAGAAACAATTGAGTTGATTAACCGAATAAGACGTGAAGTTCCGGGAATTCATTTGCGCTCAACCATGTTGCTCGGTCATCCGGGAGAAACGGAAGCTGATGTTGAAGAATTGAAGGAATTTGTTAGTGAAATGAAGTTCGAACGATTGGGAGCTTTTGCATTTTCCAATGAAGAAAGTACTTTTGCTTTCAAAAGTTACAAAGATGAAATTTCACAAGAAGTTAAAGAGCAACGGGTTTCGGAAATAATGGCAGTTCAACAACTAATTTCTAATCAAATTAACTGTAAAAAGATAGGACAAACGCTGAAAGTTATTATTGATAGGAAAGAAGATGATTATTTTGTGGGACGAACTGAATTCGATTCGCCCGAGGTTGACCCCGAAGTGCTGATTCCGCTAACTACAAAGGGAGTAAAAGTCGGTGAGTTTTATCAGGCTAAAATTGTAGATGCAACAGATTTTGATTTGTACGGGGGAGCCCCCTAAATCCCCCAAAATGGGACTTAAAGAGTTAATTGCTAAATCTCTATTATATTAGTTATTCTCAAACTAACAAAGTCTAAAAGTCCCTTTTGGGGATATAGGGGCTTACTATATTATGAATCACAAGGAATTAATTGCCGCAATGGCACTCAAAATGAATGCTCCAAAATCGGTTGTGGAGGATTTACTGGAGAAAACGGTTTCGACCTGCAATGAAATGCTGGTAGAAGGGAAATCTATTGGTTTTCAGAGTTTTGGAAATTTTGAAGTACGAAAAAAAGAAGAACGGTTGTCAGTTCATCCATCCACTCAAATTCGTACGCTGATTCCGCCTAAATTAGTTGTGAATTTCAAGCAAAGCAATATTCTGAAAGATAAACTTAAAGAGCTGCCACACAATGAGTAAGGAAAAACTTTCATCGCAGGAAATTGTCGATTTAATAGCTTCGAAAGCATTAGTGAGCAAGCGCGCTTCAGAAGAATTTCTGAAAGTGATGATTAGCACCATTGAGGAAGCTTTGATTGCAGGTGAAACTGTAAAAATAAAGAACTTTGGTACATTCAAGTTACACTGGAACGAACCACGAAAAAGTGTAAACGTTCAGACTGGTGAGGATATTGTTCTGGCAGGTTACTATAAAGTTAACTTTTCACCTGACAATAATTTAAGGGATTCAGTGAACGAGCCTTTTGCTCATTTGGAGGCAGTACAATTAGGTGGAGAAACTCCAGAGCCTGTTGAAATACCACAAAAAGTGCTTGAAACAATGGATCCGTTAAGAACTCTGAATGAACAAGCCAGCGAAATAAAAGATATTTTGGCTGAAATCAGGAACTTAAATCCTAAAAATCAAACTGCTGAAATTCACGAAGAAAATATAGAAATTGAAGTATTAGATGAAACAGCAGAAGAAATTCCGCATCAGGTACTTGAGGAAAGAATTCAAATTCCGGATTATGAATTTACAGATGAAGTTGAGATTAAGGAAGAAAAGATTCCCGAAGTCTATCCTATAGAGCCCGAAATAGAACTTCAAAATGAAACTGAAGTTGAAGTTCCGGTTTCAGATGTTGAAAATACAGTTGAAGAAACAAATACAGAAGAAACTTTTATTCCAACTTTTGTACCACATAATAAAAAGAGAAAAACTGGTTTGTGGATTTTGATAATTTGCATAGTTGTACTTGCTGGAACGGGTACAGGACTATATTGTTTTTATCCTCCGGCTAAGAGTTTGATGATATCCGTTGGAAATAATGTTTCTAAATCAGCTACTGATATGTACAAATCAGTATCCCGCATGTTTGTCGCAAGACCGAAGAAACTGGATGTTCCGGTAACAGTAGTAATTCCTAAAGATACATCAGCAGTGGATACAATAGAAGAGGAGGATATTCCACCCGTTGATAGTTTACAATTGATGTTTGATAGTCCGCGAAACTATTCCGAAATAATTGCGACTGAAACCACACATTCAGGAAGTCGGTTGACCAATTTTGCCAAGAAATATTATGGTTTGAAAGATTTTTGGGTGTATATTTACGAAGCAAACCGTGAAAAAGTTTCCGACCCGGATAAAATTCCTTCGGGTACTGTTATTTATATTCCAAAACTTGATTCACGATTAATCGACAAAGAAAATCAACGTTGTTTAGATAAAGCTAAGGAATTGCATGATTTATATGTAAAGAAAACTCTGAAAGAAGAATAAAGCTGAAATATAGTTTTGGGTTTATTTTATTAAAGAAGTTCTGTAAATTTTCACAAATTGCAGAACTTTTTTAATTCAAAATAATTAAAAAAACGGTGAATTTTTTCATTAATGAACGTCCATTCCATAATAATCTAAATTCAGGTTAATAGATATTAAATCAAGCAGTTAGCAGTTTAGAATAACACTATATTTGCTCTGCAAAAAAATAAATAATCAAACATAAAATAATATGATTCAATCTGTTGATATTAGGGAACTTAACGAACGCATCGAAAAACAAAGTTCGTTTGTAGATGCGCTTACCATGGGAATGGACAAAGTAATTGTTGGTCAAAAACACCTAGTAGAGTCTTTGTTAATTGGATTATTGTCTGATGGACATATACTTCTCGAAGGGGTACCCGGTTTGGCAAAAACACTTGCTATCAAAACTCTGTCCGATTTGATTAAAGGTGATTTCAGCCGTATTCAGTTTACACCGGATTTATTGCCAGCTGACGTAATTGGAACAATGATTTACAGTCAGAAAAAAGAAGAATTCAGCATTAAAAAAGGGCCTATTTTTGCAAATCTGGTTTTGGCTGACGAAATTAACCGTGCTCCGGCAAAAGTACAAAGTGCTTTGCTCGAAGCTATGCAGGAACGTCAGGTTACAATTGGCGAAAATACCTATAAATTGGATGAACCATTTTTGGTTATGGCTACTCAGAATCCGATTGAACAAGAAGGAACTTATCCACTTCCTGAAGCTCAGGTTGACCGTTTCATGCTGAAGGTAATTATCAATTATCCAAAAAAAGAAGAGGAAAAATTGATTATCCGACAAAATTTACTGAAAGAAAAACCAGTTGTAAAACCAGTTCTTACTCCAAAAGATATTGTTGAGGCTCGAGATGTTGTTCGATTGGTATATATCGACGAAAAAATTGAGCGTTATATCGTTGATATTGTTTTCGCCACTCGCTTTCCACAGGATTATGGTTTGGACTCATTAAAAGAAATGATTTCGTTTGGTGCTTCACCTCGTGCTTCTATCAACCTTGCACTGGCTTCACGTGCTTATGCATTTATCAAGCGTCGTGGCTATGTAATTCCTGAAGATGTTCGTGCTGTTTGTTATGATGTATTACGCCACCGTATTGGGTTGAGTTACGAAGCAGAAGCTAATAACATGACTTCGGACGAAATTATCACTGAAATTTTAAATACAGTTGAGGTACCTTAATCAATTAATAATTAAGAATTCATAATTAATAATTATATATATTGAATTTGTGGAAACCAGCGAATTAATACAAAAGGTAAGGAAAATAGAAATCAAAACCCGCGGGTTGTCGAAGAATATTTTCGCAGGTGAGTATCATTCAGCGTTCAAGGGACGTGGTATGACTTTTGCCGAAGTGCGTGAGTATCAGTATGGCGACGATATTCGCTCTATTGACTGGAACGTGACGGCACGTTTCGGGCATCCTTATATAAAGGTTTTTGAAGAAGAACGTGAACTTACGGTGGTTTTGCTTATTGACGTTTCGGGAAGTCGTGAATTCGGAACTGTGTCGCAACTGAAAAAGGATATTTTTACTGAAGTAGCAGCCACACTTGCTTTTTCGACCATTCAGAACAACGATAAAATTGGAGTTATTTTCTTTTCGGATAAAATTGAAAAATTCATTCCGCCCAAAAAAGGAAAGAAACACGTTTTACATATTATTCGTGAATTGATTGATTTTCAGCCTGAAAGCAAACAGACAAATATTGCAGGTGCATTACGCTACCTGACAAACGCCATCAAAAAGAGTTCAACCGCTTTCCTTATTTCCGATATGATTGACCAGAATTTCGAAAAGGAATTGAATATTGTGGCAAGAAAACACGATTTAGTTGCTTTGCAGGTTTACGATATTCGTGAAACTGAATTGCCTGATGTAGGTTTGATTAAATTAAAAGATGCTGAATCAGGCGAACGAATTTGGGTAGATACTTCTGATAAACGGTTGAGAATAAGTTATAAACATGCCTGGGGTCAAAATCAACTTGAACTCCAGAAAACCTTCACAAAATCGGGTGTTGAAATGGTTTCGATGAGTACTTCCGAAGATTATGTCCGCGCTTTGATGAAATTATTCAAAATGAGAGCCTGATTAATTTACTATTTCAACATTTACAATTTACTATTGCTAAAGATGAATATGATTGTATGAGAAAAACTGTATTGTTTTTGATTTTTTCAATAACTTCATTTGCAAGTATTAGCTTATTTGCTCAAAAAATAACGGTCAATGCAAAGATAGATTCTACCATGATATGGATTGGAAATCAGGCACATTTGACTTATGAAGTTTCACAACAACCTAATCAGAAGGTCATAATGCCGATTTTTACAGATTCTATTCCAGGTGGACTTGAACTTGTTGAACCTGGAAAAATGGATACTTCAAAATCGCCTGACGGTCATTTGGTTGTAAGTCAACATTATCTGGTTACAGCTTTCAAAGATTCACTTTTATACATTCCGGCTTTTCCTTTCGTGTTGAACGGAGATACAGTTTGGTCAAAATCATTATCGCTAAAGGTTGTTCAGCCATTTAAAATTGATACCGCATCAAAAAAAATAGCTGATATCAAACCTGTATATGACATGCGTTTCGATTGGCGTGATTTTTTGAAAACTGTACTTTTAATTCTTGTTATACTGATATTAATTGGTGCTCTAATATATTTATTCCAACGATATTTCAAAAAGAAACCTGTATTGACTGAGAATGAAATCAAGTTGTTGCAACCTGCACATGTGGTGGCACTGAATCAACTGGATAAAATAAAACAGGAAAAACTTTGGCAGCAAGGTCGGTCGAAAGAATATCACACTGAACTAACTGATGTACTTAGAGAATATATTGAGCGCATGTTCAATATTAATAGTATGGAAATGACTTCCGAAGAAATTCTGGAGCACCTGCGCGCATTACGCATGGAACAAAAATCGACTTATATGAGTCTGCAACAAATACTCAAACTTGCTGATTTGGTGAAATTTGCTAAATGGAATGCAGCACCTGATGAACACGAATTGAGTTTGGTAAATGCCTATTTGTTTGTAAATCAAACTAAGGTTGAAGAAGTGAAACCAATTGATGAAATAAAGAATGAGGAAACAACTGAAGTTTAATCAAGCTGACAAATAATTTCAGTTTTAAATTTAAGATTTAAGATGACTTTTCATAATCCCGAATACCTGTTCTTGTTGTTGCTGCTTATACCGGTTATTTTCTGGTATATCTGGGAAATACAGAAATCTGATGCGAGTATGCAAATCTCGTCGTACAGGAGTTTATTGCAATTCCCGCAAAGCAAAAAAATAAAACTCAGACACAGTTTGTTTGTATTGAGAGTGTTGGCAATAGTGTGTATAATCATTGCACTTGCTCGCCCACAGGCTTCGAACAGTTGGAGAACTCAAAATGCCGAAGGAATTGATATAATGATGACCCTCGACTTGTCGGGAACCATGATGGCTGAAGATTTAAAACCAAACCGTCTGGAAGCTGCAAAAGCAGTTGCCTCAGAATTTATACTTTCACGTCCCACAGATAACATTGGTTTGGTGGTTTTTGCCCGCGAGAGTTTTACTCAATGTCCGTTGACTATTGACCATGCCGTTTTAATAAATTTATTCAATGGTGTGAAATTTGGTTTGATTGAAGATGGTACTGCCATTGGTTTGGGACTTGCTAACGCAGTAAACCGTATAAAAGACAGCAAAGCAAAATCGAAAGTTATTATTTTGTTGACAGATGGTTCAAACAATTGCGGTGACATTGCTCCGATAACAGCAGCTGAAATTGCCAAAACTTTCGGCGTGAGAATTTACACAATTGGTGTTGGTACAACCGGAATTGTGAATATTCCTGTGCAAACTCCTATGGGCGTTCAATACCAGCAAATGCAGTCCGAATTTGATGCTAAATCATTGCAACAGATAGCCAACATGACAGGTGGTAAATATTATAATGCAACTGACAATACAAAACTTCGACGGATTTATCAGGATATTGATAAATTGGAGAAAACTAAAATCAGTGTGCAGCAATACAGTAAAAAAGAAGAACAATTTTATTTGTTCGCTTTGTTGGCATTAATATTTTTGAGTTTGGAAATCCTGTTCAGAAATACAATTTTTAGAAAAATACCGTAATTAATTATTATTCTGTGTTTTGGGTTTCAAGTTTTAGTATTTAAAAACATGAACCATTGAACACCAAACTTGAAACGAAACGAAAATGTTTAGATTTGCTCATCCCGAATTTTTGTTTTTATTGCTGCTAATACCTTTATTAGCAGGGGTATTCATTTATTCCAACATCATAAAAAACCGGAAGATTAAGAAGTTTGGAAATCCTGAAATTATTAATCAGTTGATGCCCAATGTTTCATTTATACGACCTAAAGTGAAGTTCTATCTGCAATTGATTGCTGTTTTACTTTTGGTTGTTGTGTTAGCTCAGCCTCAGTTTGGCACAAAAGTGGAGAATTCGAAGAGAAAAGGTATTGAAGTGATGATAGCTCTTGACGTGTCCAACTCCATGCTTGCTCAGGATGTTCAGCCCAGCAGACTTGAGAAAGCCAAACTGGTATTGTCCCAGTTGATTGATGATATGAATGATGATAAAATAGGGTTGGTGGTATTTGCCGGTGACGCTTATACTCAGTTGCCTATAACTGCTGATTATGTTTCAGCAAAGATGTTTTTATCGTCAATTTCTACACAAATGGTTCAGCGTCAGGGAACTGCAATAGGAAGTGCTATTGATTTATCTATAAAATCATTTGGTCAGAAAGAAAAAGTAGGACGTGCTATCATCGTTATTACAGATGGTGAAAACCATGAAGATGATGCTGTAGGTGCTGCCAAACTTGCTGCCGATAATGATATAGTTGTTCATGTGATTGGCATGGGTAAACCCGATGGTAGTCCGATTCCTGTTCCAGGTACTATGAGTTTCTGGAAAGATAAGGATGGTAATGTGGTGGTTTCGAAACTTAATGAGCAAATGTGTAAAGAACTTGCAATTGCCGGAAAAGGTTTGTACGTACATGCCGATAACAGTAATAGTGCATATAGGGTCATTACTAAGCAACTGGATAAAATGGCCAAATCGGACATAAAGTCAACTGTTTTTTCGGAGTATAACGAACAATTTCAGTCGTTTGCTATATTGGCACTGGTACTTTTATTAGTTGATTTCTTTGTGTTTGACCGTAGAAATAAACGTTTGAGCAAAATTAAAATATTTGATTTGAAGGATAAAGTTATCCATAACTGAAAATAATGTATCTATGAAAAGAATAGTTTACATAGTGCTGATGACTGTGGTAGCAATAAATTTGTCGGCACAAAAAGAAAGTGCAGACATCCGTACAGGCAATAAATTTTACAAAGATTCAAAATTCACTGAAGCCGAAATTGCTTACCGAAAGGCATTACTTAAGAATAAATCATCGTTCGAAGCCAATTATAATCTGGGTAATGCGTTGTTCCGTCAAAAAAAATATAACGATGCGTTGGAACAGTACAATCAGGCATTAGCTACCAATTCAAAAGAAAAAACAAAATTGGCAGCTACATTTCACAATGCCGGAAATTCGCTGTTGGTGAGCGACAAAATTGAAGAAAGTATTAAGGCATACAAAACAGCATTGAAAAATAATCCTTCCGATAACGAGACCCGTTATAACCTGGCTTATGCTCAGGCATTGCTTAAAAATCAGAAGAAGGATAAAAATAAAGATAAGAAGGATCAGAATAAAGACCAAAATAAGGACCAGAATCAGCAAAATCAACCACAGCCACAGCAGCCAAAAGAGCAACCTCAACAGGCACAAAATCAACAGCCTAAAATGACCAAGGAAAATGCTCAACAGATATTGGATGCACTCTCGCAGGATGAAAAGAATGCTCAGGATAAGGCTAAGAAAATACCTGTGAGGGCTACAAAGAAAGCAGATAAAGACTGGTAAAAAACAGTTGACAGTTTATAGTTAATAGTTTTCAGTTAAAGAAAAATATATGAAAAGCAAAATACTTCTATCATTTTTATTAATAACTACATTCGCAGTATTTGCAGATGAACCGGTTCGGTTTGTGGCTTCAGCACCTACAACAGTGGTTTTAGATAAACCTTTTCAGTTGGTTTATACCGTCAATGCTAATGCAAAGGATTTAAGAGTACCTGAACTCAATAACTTTGATGTATTGGCCGGTCCATTCGAATCGCACAGTCAGAGTATTCAGTATGTAAATGGTAAAAGCACTTCTTCAGTTTCTGTTTCGTATACCTATACCATTCAGGCACAGAGAACAGGTACTTTTACAATTGGATCAGCAAGTTTGACTGTTGATGGTAAAAAGGTAACTTCAAACGGACTTTCCATCAAAGTACTTCCGGCCGATGCAACTCCACCTGCTTCAAAATCGCAGGGAAATCAGTCGGGTGGGGGACAGGCTTCGGTTTCGGGTGATAATATTTTTATACGTGCTGAAGTTTCCAAAACTAATGTGTACGAGCAGGAAGCTATTCTGGTTACCTATAAACTCTATACACTGGTTGATGTGGTACAGTGCAATCCAAAAGGTTCGCCTGATTTTAATGGTTTCCTGAAGCAGGATTTCGATCAACAGCAAGGAAATAAACAAATGGCTCTTGAAAACTATAACGGTAGAAATTATGGCACTTTTGTGCTTTATAAAACATTGCTTTATCCTCAACATTCCGGTGTTATTCAGATTGATAAATGGAATTTCGAAGCGGTTATCCGGGTACAAAACAGAGCTCAGGTTCGCAGTATATTTGACGATTTCTTCGATTCGTATACCAATGTGTCGAAACTTATTTCAGCTCCTGCTGTAAAAATTACCGTAAATGCACTTCCTTCGGCCAATAAACCGGCATCATTTAATGGCACTGTTGGACATTTTACGTTGAACAGCAACATCACATCCACACAAGTAAAAGCAAATGATGCTGTGACCCTGAAACTGAATATTTCCGGTTCGGGAAATATGAAGTTGATAAAGAACCCGGCACTTAAATTTCCCGATGGGTTTGAGCTTTACGATCCGAAAGTTACCAACAATTTCAAAACATCAGCTTCAGGTGTTTCGGGTACTAAAAGCATAGAATATCTGTTTATTCCACGCCATTCAGGAAATTTTGAAATACCTTCGACTGAAATATCCTATTTTGATACTCAGGAAAAAACGTATAAAACCCTGAAAACACCTGCTTATAAACTTCAGGTTGCTAAAGGCGATGGAAATGAAGCACCGGTGGTTGCAGGTGGTAATTACGTCGACAAACAGGATGTGAAGCAATTAGGTAAAGACATTCGCTTTATTCAAACGGGAAAATTTGAAATTTCGAAAGAAGATGAACCTGTGTTTGGCACATTAACCTGCTGGTTATTATACCTTATCCCATTGTCAATTTCGTTAGTTTTGTTTATTTTCTTCCGCAAACAGGCAAAAGAGAATTCAAATTTAATGTTGGTGAAAAACAAAAAAGCAAACAAACTTGCTCAGAAACGGTTGAAACTGGCACAAAAACTGTTGCGCGAAGGCAATAAAGATGCATTTTACGAGGAAGTAATGAAAGCCACGTGGACTTACCTGAGCGACAAATTATCAATTCCTGTAGCTTCGCTGACCAAAGAACGGGTTGAAGATGAATTGAACGCTTACAAAGTAGATGCTGAAATTATCAATCAGTTTGTTACTATTCTGAATACCTGTGAGTTTGCACGATTTGCTCCGAATACCGGTCAACAGGAAATGGGTAATCTGTATGAAGATACCATTCAGGTAATTAGCAATCTTGAAGAGAAATTCAAGAAGTAAACAACCCAACAACGAAAAA
Source organism: Paludibacter sp. (assembly GCA_037134195.1). GTDB lineage: Bacteria > Bacteroidota > Bacteroidia > Bacteroidales > Paludibacteraceae > Paludibacter. The sequence goes on from JBAXMR010000118.1 coordinate 14,106, forward strand.
TTATTATGAAACGGAATATAATATTTATATCACTGATGTTGAGTTTTGGTTCTGTGCTAATGGCACAGAGCAATGCCCTGAAACAAGCTAATGCCCTGTACACAAAAGGTGAATATACGGAAGCAGCCAAACAATATGAAAGAATATTGACAACAGAAGGCGTTGCTCCCGAATTATACCTTAATCTTGGAAATGCGTACTATAAATCGAACGAAACCGGAAAGTGTATTTTGAATTACGAACGTGCTCTGCGCTTGTCGCCAACTTTCGAAGATGCCCGTTATAACCTCGAAACAGCCCAGTTGAAGGTTGTCGACAATGTTTCCCAAAACCAGTCATTCTTTATTGGTAAATGGATTGATTCGCTTATAAAGAATTTTAATTCCAACGAGTGGTTTTGGACCAGTCTTATTTTTTTTCTTTTATGTTTGGGTTGTGCATTTCTGTTTATTTTTGGTTCGTCGCGCGCTGTACGTAAATCTTCCTTTTATATTGGATCTATACTGTTGGCAATAAGTATGCTGACTGTGTTTTTTGCCGGCATCCGCAAGGATCAATTGCTGAGTCATCGTGAGGCAATAGTTTTGACCGGAACTGTAAGTGTGAAAGGCTCGCCCGATAAAAGCGGAACAGATCTGTTTCAACTTCATGAGGGAACTAAAGTAACGGTAAAAAGCACGCTTGGTAGCTGGGTTGAAATAAAACTTGGCAATGGTAACGTAGGTTGGGTGGAACAAGAGAATATTGAGAGGATTTAAATACCTTACCCCAACCCTCTCCAAAGGAGAGGGAGAATAAATCAGTCAACCTATAATAAAACCATGCCAACCTTTATGCAAATTATTGAAATTCTAAAAGGATTGGATACTCAGTTGTTTCTCCTTATTAATGGGTTGCACTCTCCTTTTTTCGATAATTTTATGTGGATTGTCAGTACTAAATTTAGCTGGATTCCGCTTTACCTTTCAGTTTTATATCTGCTTATTCGTACTCACAAAAAAGAATCCATCTGGATTATTCTGTCGATTGTGCTATCTATTGTTATCTCCGATCAGCTTGCTTCGGGTCTGTTGAAAGAGCTTGTCAAACGTCTCCGTCCATCGCATGTTGACGATCTGAAATCAGTCATTCATTTGGTAAAGGGCTACGAGGGCAGTTTGTATGGTTTTGCTTCGTCGCATGCAGCAAATTCAGTTGGATTTGCATTGCTTACTTCCCTTATTTTTACCGACAGATTCTATTCGCTTTCGATGCTGTTTTGGGCGTTGCTGGTTTCATATTCACGTGTTTACCTTGGTGTGCATTATCCGGGTGATATTTTGGGTGGAATAGTTATCGGAACTTCCGCTGCATTTTTCTGTTATTGGTTGATTTATAAAATCAAGCCTCAACTACTGACTCATAAGGTACTTAGACCCCGGGAATCTCACACCATAATTCCTCTTTCGATTTTAGTATTGAGTTTACTAACAATAGCTGTTTATTCCTTCGTGGGCTAAAACGAGGTTTCTTCCTTTCCTTTTTATTATTTCTTTTTTCCAATACAACTTATTATACAAACAGTACATATAAAATGACCCAAAACCATTTCTGCGCATGAAAGAGGCACGTGTTAAAATAGATACTATCTACCGTCAGCTGGTGGAACGCCTGAATGCACTTATCGTGGTGGAAGGCGAAGCTGCTTATGCAGGCTTTGTAACCGAACTGAACAAACGCATCGAAGGCTACGACAATACCGTTTCCATTCGTAGGGCAAAAGGAAAGAAAGGTGGGATGCTCCTGCTGCAATAAATTATACCAAATGTATTTATAAAATAGTCCAATTAGTGTAATTGGATTTT
>JBAXMR010000119.1:0-15769 GCA_037134195.1 Paludibacter sp.
AACGACAGCACCTGTGCCTGCAACGAATGTAATTTTATGCGTTTAAATACTCTTCAAAAATTGCATGATTGCTTATTGAACGAAAGTCCTGAAATACTGGTGGATGAAGAAATACGTGTAAAAGCAGTAAAACCTATTTTGAAGATGCTGGAAATGAGTTAGAATATGAACTCCTCCTGCATTAAACAGAATAAATTGAAGTGAATTATTCAATAGTTCGTTTTTGAAAGTAAAATTGCTAAGTTGCTGTTGTTTATAATAGGTTTAAATGAAATTATTCATATAAACCTATTTTTTATAGGTGTATAACCATAATAAAAATTTATTTTTGAATAATTTATATGGATATAATAGTATAAATAATTATTTATATTTATTTTTGCAGTTTATAACCTAATTCTACTTTACCAAATTAAAGATTAAACCACAATAGACACAATAGTTTCATACTTTTGGCAATAAAAGTGAGAAATATCACTTAAAATACCTTCAGGTATTTATCTATTGTGTTCTAAAATTTGTTTTTTACTTTGTTTTCTATTGTGTCTATTGTGGTTTAAAATTGACCAAATTCTATTTTAGTAAAGTAAAACTAATAAATAACTAAAATGATAAGAAGAGAAAAATACTTACAACAAATCATACCACTGATTGATAAACCTTTTATTAAAGTTATTACAGGAATTAGGCGGTGTGGAAAATCTGTTATTTTAAAACAACTTATTGATTTATTTTTACAAAATGGAATAGAAAATGATAAAATTATTTACTATAATTTTGAAAGTTTACTTCACATTGAAATTGATGATTATTTAAAATTATACAATGAAATTAAAAGTAAAATAGTTGATAATGAAAAGTATTACATACTATTAGACGAAATTCAAGAAGTGCCTGAATGGGAAAAAGCAATCAATTCTTTACTTTCGGATAACAATGTTGATTTGTATATTACAGGGTCAAATTCCAAATTATTATCTTCGGAATTGGCTACTTATATTGTCGGAAGATATGTTGAATTTCAGATAAGCACGCTATCATTCGAGGAATATTTACTTTTTAAGGAAACGAGAATTGCTCATAAAATTGAAAATATTCATGCTGAATTTGAAATTTATATTCGATTGGGTGGTTTTCCTTCAATTCATCTTGCGGATTATGATGTTGAAACGATTTATAAAATTGTTAATGATATTTATTCTTCGGTAATTTTACGCGATACAATTCAACGTTTCAATATTCGAAACATAGAATTATTAGAAAGGTTGATAAAATTTGTATTTGAAAATGTAGGAAATAGATTTTCTGCTAAAAATATAGCAGATTATTTTAAAAGTCAACAACGGAAAATTGATTTGAATACCATTTACAACTATTTACAAGCTCTGGTAGGTGCTTTTATTATTCAGCGAGTAAACCGTTACGATATAAAAGGCAAAGAGGTATTACAAACAAACGAAAAATATTATGTAAGTGATGTTTCTTTAATTTATTCAGTATTGGGGTATCGCGACCGCTTCATTTCAGGCATTCTCGAAAATATTGTATTATTAGAATTAAAACGTCGTGGATACATCGTTTATGTAGGAAAAACAGGTGAAAATGAAGTTGATTTTATTGCCGAAAGAAAAAATGAAAAAATTTATGTTCAAGTAACTTATAAAATGGTAGAACCTCAAACTATAGAAAGAGAGTTCGGCGTATTCAATTCAATTAAGGATAATTACCCTAAATATGTGGTATCGATGGATGAGTTTTGGAATGATAATATAAATGGAATCAAACATATACACCTGGCTGATTTTTTACTGCAAAAAGAATTTTAATGAAAATTACTAAATAATAATTTACGTAGAAGTAAGAATAAAAGCAGTGAAACCTATTTTGAGGATGCTGGAAATAAGTTAAAAATATTAATTATTAAAATTATTGAAGGTTCAATTGATAAAAAAAATCATATTGAACCTTTTTTTATTTAAAATTTTATTTATATTTGCAGTTAAAATTTAAATAAAAGCTTATGAAAAAATTAAAGGCTGGATTGATTGTTTTTGGAATATTCTTTACATTTTCAGGTTATGCTCAGGAGGAGTTTTTTGAAAAAAATACAGGATTATCAGCATCATATTCTTTCGAAAAAACAGGTAACTCAGATGATATAGGAGATAGTCAGTTAAGTTTGCATTTTAAAAATGGACTCATATTAGCAGGAGATTATTTTAAAATCAGTAATTCTGATTTTTATGGAGGCAGTATTGGATATTTAATTAATAATAACGATAATAATAAATTAAAAGCTTTATTGGGTTTATCCTACGGTCAATTAAGTGACGAATTTAATAGATATAATCAGTACAAAATTTTTGTTATGAGTTTTGGTTTAGTAAAAATTTTATTTCCTAATTCAAATTTTCCTTCTTCTTTCCATGCATCTACTTCAGTGAATATATTCTTTTATGATAGAAGTTATAGTTATTTACAACCAACAGCTACTTTTGGATATTCTCAATGTTTTTTTGTAAATAATGTAATTTATCCCGTAATTGGTATCAGTAAATCGATATTATTATTCAACAATTCAAGTAGTGGCAATAATAGAGATTTTAATATTCATGTTGGTTTGAACATTAAATTATCAGAACCTGAAAAACCGAAGAAAGAAATCAATTAAACCAATAATATTTTCAGATAACATCTTACAGAAATATTGCCTCTCATATATCATTCGCACTAAAATAAATTTCAGAATTGCCACCGAGTTATCAATGGCAATTTTATTTTGCATAGATATTGCCAATGAATTATCAACGGCACATTATTATCTTGTAAAATTTACCAACCAATACTCAACCGCAATATTGTACACGCACGAAATTGCCAGCTATATCTCGTTCGCAATTTTTCACGTATGTATTATTGCTAACCAACTTTGAGGCGCAATATTATTTTCGTTGTTTGCTATTTTAATCAAAAAATTATTATTATTTTTGTAAGACAATATGCTAAAATAATCAACTATGAAGGCAACATTCAAACAATACAGTCCCACCGATTTATTTATCAACATGAACCCACCCGAAACCCTGGAAGCTGACAGTTCAACGGAAGTACCCACAACCGGTTTTCGTCCTACAGGTAATGCTTTTCTCGATGCTTTTGTAAATAATCTACACCAGCATGGCATTCGCACGGGCGATTATCATGCACGTATGCTGGGCATTAAACGAACCGAAATGTGTATTACAGTTTTGACGCTCACGGGTATGAATTTTACGGATTTTACCGAAGCTTATATTCTTCTTATGACTACTGATTTGTTGAAAGATAAAAAGAAAGAGTTGAAGGCTGTGGCTAAAAGGCTTGGTTTTGGTAGTTATTCAGGATTCTATCGGTTTATGATGCGTAAAGGAATGGGTAAGCCGAGTTGGGTGTAATTTTTTAAAAATACAGTTATGAAAAATAATCTTTTGTTTCTCTTATTTCTCCTGCCATTCAGCACTTTCGCGCAGTTTACGCTGACAGTTGAAATTACCGGTTTGCGAAACAATAACGGTAACCTGCTTTACGAACTGTTTGATAAAAATCATAAAAGTTTAAAAGTTGGTACAGAATTAATTAGTAATAACAAATGTGTGATAGTGATGGATAATATAAAACCCGGAAAATATGGTTTTAATTACATTCACGACGAGAATAAAAACAAAAAACTCGATACTAAAATGTTGATTATTCCTAAAGAAGGCTATGGTTATTCAAATAATCCTGATGCTAAATTTGGTTCTCCTACCTTTGAAAAATGGCTGTTTGAAGTGAAGGAAAATACGAAGTTGAGTTGTAAGATTACGTATTTGAACTATTAGCGGCAACTAATTTTTTTCTTAAGCTACTTTAGAGGTTTTGGCTCTATTTTGAATAATTTATCGTTCCTTCATATTAACTCGTTGGTTTTCATAGCGTAATAGGTTACACTTTCTTCTGAATTTTGCATTTTGCACGATGAAAAATTATTTTAACTTAGGTATTAGATGTGCATTTCAAACAAAAAACTTACCTTTGGCGTTAGTATTTTAAATAGAGTTTTCTATGATAATTTCTTTTGGTTCGAAAGACACTGAAAAGATATGGGAAGGTCAAGTAATCAAGCGTTTACCAATTGAAATTCAGCAAATGGGAAGGAGAAAATTGAGAATGCTTCATAATTCACAATCAATTTTGGATTTGCGTATTCCACCTTCAAATCGTTTAGAAAAACTGTCGGGCAAACTATCCGATTTTTATAGTATAAGGATTAATGATCAGTGGCGAATAATTTTTAAATGGGAAAATAATCAAGCATATAAAGTACAAATTATTGATTATCATTAAATTAAAATGGAAAAATTGAATAACATACACCCGGGAGAAATATTAAATGAGGAATTTCTTATTCCAATGAATATTTCGGCTTATAAACTTTCGAAAGATTTGGAAATTCCTCAAACTCGTATTTCTCAAATCATTAAAGGAAATCGTAGGATAACTGCTGATACTGCTTTGCGTTTAAGTTCGTATTTTGGTAATTCGGCTAAATTTTGGCTTGGCTTACAAGATGATTATGATATTGAAGCTGAAAATAATTTGCAAACTATTGTTTTTGAAAGAATTAGCCATAGAAATAAAACACAACTAATATAAAAAAAGCGAATCATCTACGATTTGCTTTTTTTTTTATGGCCCTAAATTTTTTCTATTTAACGGAATAGGTTTGGGGCACTATCTTGAATAATTTATCATTTCGCCGTATTAATTCGTTGGTTTTCATAGAGAAATAGGTTCCTTTATCCACTTTTTCCACCGGTTCAAGCTTCACACGCATTTCTTTCACAGTATCTTCATAAGCACCTGTAGTTTCGCCGGTAATAAGGATTTCGTCACCTACTGAAAGGTATTGAGCTTCGAGTAAAAACTCCGCTACGCCCAGCTTTTGGAAAAAGTTGGTACATTTTCCCACGTAAATCTTTTTGTGCGTTGCTTCCGAACCATAGTTCTTGCTCCACTCACCAAGCCGCTGTCCGAGGTAATAGCCGTTCCAGAATCCACGATTAAACACCTTGCTGAGCCGTACATCCCACTCAGCTACTTTCGTGTCGGAAAACGTCCCGTTTAGCACCGATTCAATGGCTTCATTGTAACAACCCACTACCGCTTTTACATATTCCGCTCCACGCGCCCGACCTTCAATTTTAAAAACCCTCACACCGGCTTTCAGCATCTCGTCCACAAACCCGATTGTTTTCAGGTCTTTTGGCGACATAATGTATTCGTTTTCAATATCCAGTTCAATTTCCGAATCCTTGTCTTTCACTGTATAACCCCGGCGGCAAATTTGGTTGCAGGCACCACGATTAGCCGATACATTTTTCTCGTGCAGACTGAGATAACATTTACCCGAAACAGCCATACATAAAGCCCCGTGGCAGAACATTTCAATGCGAATCAACTCACCATTTTTGCCGCGGATATTATCTTTTTCAATAGCCTGATAAATTTCTGAAACCTGCTCCATATTCAGTTCACGAGCCAGTACCACTACATCAGCAAATTGAGCGTAAAACTTCAACGATTCTACATTGGAAATATTCAATTGAGTTGAAAGATGCACCTCCACTCCTATCGAATTGGCATACATAAGCGCAGCCACATCGGCACAAATTACGGCCGAAACCTTTGATTCTTTGGCTACATCAATGATTTCGCGCATCAGGGTCAAATCGTTATCATACAAAATGGTATTGACAGTCAGGTAACTTTTTACCTTATTTTCAGTGCATATACGCACAATTTCGCGCAGATCATCTGTTGTAAAATTACTGCTCGATTTGCTGCGCATATTCAGCTTTTCAATGCCGAAATACACCGAATCGGCACCAGCTTTAATGGCAGCCGAAAGGCTTTCCCACGATCCGGCCGGAGCCATGATTTCATATGCCCCCCTCCCCCTAAAGGGGGTGTTGAAGGTACTTTCGTCTAGTATTTTTACTTTATTCATGTCTTTCAAATAATTATTGTAGTAATTTAATTCCCCCTTTTGGGGGTTAGGGGGCAGATTTATTTAAAATCCGGTGTCAATTTAGTTATCGAAAAACTTAAACCCAAACGTAACTGATTATACGGAAAATCCGTAATTCCGTATTGATATTGAGCAAAATAATCAATGTTTTTAGTCATAAAACTTAATTTGGCAGCATATACCAGCGGTGTATCTCCATAATCGCTGGAGTAATTCCGGTTGCTGTGCATCCAGCCCGCATAACCCGAAAGCGTGTTTTCGAGTTTCCAAACAGGATTGCCGATGATAATCAGTTTTCCACCGTACATGGTAGCATCATCCTGCGAACTATTGGTTGTTTCCCAACACATAAATCCCACATTGCCAACCAATCGTATTTCGCTGATAAACTTGCTATTAGTATAAAACGATTTTCCAATCTCCGCATCAAAATAATAACCTGGCGTATCAAAATAACGCCGTGTCAATACAGTTTTAGCCGAAGCAGATTTAAGCGTACTGTTCAATACAATGCCCGGAAGTGAATTTTGTTCTTTCAGCAGGCGAATTCGTGTCTGAACATACACATCACCACCCTCAAAACCGCTGGCTGTTGAAGCTCCGCGCTGTAGCATCAAAGCATCAGTGGTGTTGAAATGTTCCAAAACCGTTGACCACAATTTCAGTGAAACACACTCGGGTAGGAGAGGGACTTCCAGTTTTACATAGCCGTTGGTGGTTTGATCTCCATATCCGAAGTAATAATCACCCATTAAACTAAGCGTTGTTTTTGCCGGAATGCGCGCATCGCTAAACTCAGGAACAGGGTTGGCATTAGGTCCAAACCAAAGCGTGGAGTATTTGATGGTTTGAGCAGAAATACGTTGCTGGCATGTAAATAACACGAAAATTAGAAATAGAATTATTTTGTTTATTTTACTCATTTTACTCCAAATCAATAACTATTTTCATATTTTCTTTTACCTTATCAACCAAGTTTTTAGGTAGCTCCCCAATTTTATTCAGCAACCTATTGTTGTCAATTGCCCGAATTTGGTCAATCATTATATCGCAGTCCTGTAGTAAATTAGCCATTCCTTTTTTCAAATGCACCCGCAAAATATCAACGTCTTTCTTCACATTGGTAGTAATCGGACAAATTACAGTTGAGGGATGCGGAAGTTTATTCAGCAAGTTAGTCTGAACTACAAGAACCGGACGTGTTTTACCGGGTTCAGTTCCAATCTGAGGATTCAAATCAGCAATCCAAATTTCGTATTGTTTAACTGCCATATTCTATATCTTCAAATTCTTTCAACACATTCATGGAATCATCTTTTACTTTTTCTGATTCTGATTTAAGACTCTTTTCCAGCAACATACGCTTTTGAACACAGTTGTAGTATTCCAGTGCATCGTTGATATATCGGTTACGTGGTTTTTTGTTTTTTGAGAGAATTTTTTCGGTCTCTTCAAAAATTAAATCATCGATTTTTAATGATACTGTTTTCATTCTTTTTTAAATTTATTCTACAAAAGTATATCTTATTTGTATATCATACAAGTATATTCAAGTTATTTTAATTTCTAATTATCATCTGTCAACAGTGATTTGTCAATTAATTTTTACCTTTGCACTCCGATTTTACAACCGCATGAAGATAGCAAATATAGAATTTCCCGACAAACCGCTGTTTCTAGCACCCATGGAGGACGTTACCGATCCTGCATTCCGTCTGCTTTGCAAACGTTTTGGGGTTGACATGGTGTATACGGAATTTGTATCGTCAGAAGCACTCATAAGGAGCGTAAACCACACGCAGCAAAAACTCACCATTTACGAGGAGGAACGTCCGGTAGTGATTCAGATTTACGGTCATGACCCGCAGGCAATGGCCGATGCAGCACGCATTGCAGCCGAAGCTAAGCCTGATATTATCGATATTAATTTTGGTTGTCCGGTAAAGAAAGTTGCCGGCAAAGGGGCAGGAGCGGGGCTGTTACGTGATATTCCACGCATGCTCGAAATTACTTCGGAAGTGGTAAAAGCTGTCAATATTCCGGTTACTGCCAAAACCCGATTGGGATGGGATGATGACAGTAAAATCATTGTTGGATTAGCCGAACAGTTACAGGATTGCGGTATAGCAGCACTGGCTATTCATGGTCGAACCCGCGCACAAATGTACAAAGGCGATGCAGACTGGACGTTGATTGCTGAAGTAAAAAACAATCAGCGTATGCACATTCCCATTATTGGCAACGGTGATGTAACTACTCCCGCACGTGCTGCAGAATGTTTCGACCGTTATGGTGTTGATGCCGTTATGGTTGGTCGTGCTGCTATTGGTCGCCCCTGGATTTTTGGCGAAATGAAACAGTATTTTGCAAACGGCGATACAACTCCTATTTTATCTTTCGAAGAACAAAAAGCTATTCTGAAAGAACATATTATTGCTTCAGTCAAATGGTTGGATATAGATGAAACAAAACCATCAAATACTGACCCTTTCGCTCTGAGCGAAGGGGTCGATAGCAACTTATATCACCAGCGTCTGAAAGGAATTATTCACAGTCGCCGTCACCTTGCTGCAACTCCTGTCTTCAAAGGAATCCCCAATTTTAAAGAAACCCGCATTGCTATGCTTAGGGCTGATACACTCTCAGAATTGTTTCAAATCATTGATTCTGTTCCTAATACATCGGAATCAATTCACTCCTTTTGAAGAATATTCAATATTTTCGATAAATATCCTTTATTTTTGGTATTTAGACGTAATAAATATTCTATTTTTGAGTCTTTATTAAAGCAAACTAATTGTAACACAAAATTATTCATGTATGAAACGAACTTTAATCCCAATCATTGCATTAGCACTTATGACATCATCTTGCAATAAACCTAAAGATACAACGGGTATCAATTTAAAAAATCTGGATACAACAGCTGTAGCTGGTAATGACTTTTACCAATATGCCTGTGGAGGTTGGATGAAAAGCAATCCACTCACGGGCGAGTATTCACGCTTCGGAAGTTTTGATAAGCTCAGAGAGAATAACCTAAAGCAATTGAAAGAGCTGGTTACAGGTATTGCCTCTAAAGGCGGTGCTGAGGGTTCAATTGAACAGAAAATTGCTGATTTGTATAATTTGTCTATGGACAGTACAAAGCTTAACAAGGATGGTTATGAACCAATTAAAGCTGATTTACAACGAATTGCTTTGCTTAAAACCAATCAGGAATTGATAAAATTAATGCCTGAACTTTACATGTCAGGTATAGATACATACTTTAGCATCAGTGTAGAAGCTGACCAAATGAGCAGCAAAGAAAACCTGGTTCAGACTTTCCAAAGCGGTATCAGTCTGGGCGAACGTGAGTATTATCTCGATAATGATGCTCACACAAAGGAAATTCGCGAAAAATATCAACAACATATTCTCAAAATGTTTAAACTGGTTGGTTTTACTGAAGCTCAAGCCAAAACCAATATGGAAGCCGTGTTGAAAATAGAAACCCGGTTGGCTACTGCTGCTTATAATAACGTGAAATTACGTGACCCACACGCCAATTACAATAAAATGACAGTTGCTGAACTTCAAAAACTTGTTCCTGTTATCAACTGGACTGACTATCTGAAAGCATTGGGTTTGAAAAATACAAAGGTTCTTAGTGTTTCTCAAAAAGAATCGTTGGTTGAAGTTGGTCAAATTATTGAATCAGAACCTATTGCCAATCAGATTGCTTATTTACAATGGAAGTTGATTGACGAATCTGCAAGTTATTTGAGTGATGCTATCTATTCTCAAAACTTCAATTTTTACGGTAAAGTTTTATCAGGGACAAAGGAACAACGCCCCCGCTGGAAACGTTCTGTTGATATGGTGGACGGTGTATTGGGCGAAGCTGTAGGTCAAATGTATGTAAAGCAGTATTTTCCACCTGCAGCAAAAGAACGTATGTTGAAACTGGTTCATAATCTGCAGGTTTCATTGGCTGAACGTATCAAAGCCCTGCCATGGATGGGAGATTCTACCAAAGCAAAAGCGAAAGAAAAACTGGATGCATTCTATGTAAAAATCGGTTATCCAAACAAATGGCGTGATTATTCAAAACTTGATATTAAAAAGGATACTTATTATGCCAATATCGTTCGTTCAAACCAGTTTGACCATGCTTATGTTTTTGCAAAAGCCGGAAAACCAGTTGACCGTGACGAATGGTTAATGACTCCCCAAACCGTAAATGCTTATTACCAGCCTACAACAAACGAAATTTGTTTTCCTGCCGGTATTTTGCAACCTCCTTTCTTTGATATGAACGCGGATGATGCGTTCAATTATGGAGCAATCGGAGTAGTTATAGGGCATGAAATGACTCACGGTTTCGACGATCAGGGTTGTCAGTTTGATAAAGAAGGAAACCTGAAAAACTGGTGGACAGCTACTGATAAAAAGAATTTTGATGCTCGTGCAAAAGTAATGGCCGATTTCTTTGATTCAATCGTTGTAGCACCAGGTACACATGGAAATGGTAAGTTTACCTTGGGAGAAAATATCGCCGATCATGGAGGCTTACAGGTGTCTTATCATGCATTTAAAACAGCGACTGCTGAGAAACCGCTTGCAAATGCTGATGGTTTTACACCCGATCAACGTTTCTTCCTTTCGTATGCCAATGTATGGGCCGGAAATATCCGTCCTGAAGAGATTCTTAATCTGACTAAATCTGATCCTCATTCATTAGGCAGATGGCGTGTAAATGGCGCTCTACCACATATTCAGGCATGGTACGATGCATTTGGCATTAAGGCAGATAACAAATTGTTTGTGCCTGTTGAAAAACGGGTATCAATTTGGTGACATTAAACAAATAAGGCAGAACCTCATCGTCTGCCTTATTTTTTTTGCGGTTATACTGCTTCTTACTTGCCATAACCTTTCGATAATTAATCGATTTTCCATGCGTTTGAATTTCTTCCTCGCGGCTTTGTTTTCGTGCCGACTTTACTTGTTCCATTACAGAGTTTTTCTTCTTTTGTTTCATTCTTTTTTTATTATTAAGTTCATAAGGGACAAGCGGTTTCCCAACCGCTTGATATAAAATTGAATATAAGAAAGTGACAGGGATATCGCTTGCCCCTTGAGTTGCTTGCCCCTTGCTTTTTAACTTATTTCTGTCTAATTAATATTCCCAAATCTTCCAACCTGCGGCGTTTTGCTGGGTTCATAGCTGCTATTTCATCGGTTGAATAATCGCGGTAAATGGTGTTTTTACCCTTTTTACTTTCTTTTTTCTTTTTTACTTCGGCTTTGGTTATCCTGCGTTTGGCATCCAATTCTTCTTTGTCAGCCTTTCGCTTTTCCTTTTTAATCAGGTTTTCAGTACGTTTGCGTTCCTCTTTTTCAGCCTGTAACTGGAGTTTTTCTTCTTTTTTCTGCTGAAATTTTGTGTCACGTATCTGCTGAAGTTTACTTTGCTTGGCATCGAATTCTGGTTTGGTGCTTTCGATAAAATAAACATCATCGGCAAGTTGCTTTAATGCTTTTTTAAGTGTTTTCTGCTTACTATATCTATGACTAACGCTTGTTTCTCGTGCTATAATACTATCCTTTATCAATACTGTAGTTTGCCACAACCCATTTTCGGTACGCACAATTTCAATAAATACCGGTTCTTGAAACAGAATGCGCGATAATACATTGCATTGTGCCTGAAAATCGTTGTTGTTTACTTGGTGATTGAAAAGATGTTTGTTTGGAAGAATAAAATTGCGGCTAACAAATTGTTTTTTTACTTGGTCTGGAGAGAATTGATTGATAAATCCCAGCAAACCGAATACAAAAATATGTTTGTGTTTAATATGTTCAAATTCAGTTCCACATCGAATCAATTCGTTTAACTTCAATTTATCATACAAGCTGTGCAGATGTTCGTTTTTAAACAGATTTCCCAACAAATGCTGCAACTGTGTACCGCTACCCGGAGTGTATGTATAAAGAATATCTGCAACATACCCCCGGAATGCAAATTGCCCTAAAAATATATACCTGCTATTGTTGTCCAATTCTGCTGTATCTGGAAAACTGCTATGTGTCAATGCTTTGTTTAACTCATTGCTGTGGTTTTCGGCTTTGAGGCGTTTGGCTAGTGCTTTTATAAGTTCGTGTCTATCCATAAGATGGTTGTTTATTTTTGAGGGATAAGTGAGTTTTACGAACTAATAATTGGTTTTATAAGGGAATAATTGGTTTTATAAGGGACAAGCGGTTTCCTAACCGCTTGATGTTTCAAGCGATGTCGCTTGTCCCCTCAATTTCCAACCGCTTGATGATTATTTCAAGCGACTGGGAAGTCGCTTGTCCCTAATCTTGTCCCTAATCCTTGATATAAAAGAGCGGAAGACGGGAATCGAACCCGCTCTTACGTACTGGAGGTACGTCGTCAGGCTCTGAAGGCCTGTGTGCTACCACTACACCACTTCCGCAGTAAAAAACATGCCCCCTAACCCCCTGAAGGAGGAATTGCACGGATGTCCGGAATCGAACCGGAACTGAGGGGTTGGAAGCCCCAGTCAAGCCCCGGAGACTTGTGTGCTGCCATTACACTACATCCGTAAATCTGGATGTTGGAGTTCCGACTCCGACAATTTTTTTTACAGAGTCGGAACTCTATCATCCCCAGCACGGGCAGCCAGACTCGAACTGGCTCTGAGGGGTTGGACGCCCCAGTTCGGCCCCGAAAGCCGATGTGCTAAGCCACTTACACTATACCCGTGTGAATGAATACAAAAGTACAAAATTTTTCTATTCAGTAAATTTTAATCTATGATGGTTGAAAATATAATCTATTTCCGGTTTCGAAATACCCATTTCAGATGCCATTTCAGACCAATTACTTACAGCATTAATCACTTCTTCTAAAATATTATTCGTCTTTTTAATGCCAAAGGTTTTACCAAATTCAACTAAATCGTTTTTAGTAAAATTATCGAATTTCCCATTGATAGATGATTGATGTACATCCGTCCACAATCCCTCTGGCTTATACTGAAATGTAAGATCGTAAGTGGGTGTAATTTTCCATTTGCCTGCATTATCCATTATAAAGGAGAAGTTCTTTACATGGTCGTCGTGATTGCGAGCTACCACGTTGAAAAGCATTCTGCGGTATTGTTGTTCCAGTTGATTGTAGGGCAATCCTAACCGTTTCATTACTCGGAACAACGTTTCGTAGCTGCTTGCTTTCTGTATTTTATAGTCAATACCTGCTAATGCGCCAAGTGTTTGTGTATGAAGTTTTTCAGCATTATCGGTACGGTCGAAACGTTTTGTCAGGAAATGAAACCTGTTATTTTCTTCCATCAATCTGCATTCAGTCATTTCAATGCCCGCTTTTTTAGCCATCAAGTAATAAGCAAATTCTATTTTACCTTTCCCTTCGCTTTCGCCCAGTGTTTTTTCATTTGCTCCATCAAATTTCATTATCCAATAACTAAAACCATTCGGCTGAATAATATCCCCGGGTCTTATTTCAGTAATATCTCCTTTATTATCAAACTGTAACGCAAGCAGTGCTTTTGCTCGCGCACCACCTACCGACGTGCCAATTCGCAATATATCTAGTAAACTTTCGTGATTAAATTCATTGTACACCGTTTCTTTTTTGCCTTCCAACACTTTTTTGGCAACATCAAGCAATTCAGTAATATTTACCTGATAATCCTTGTTTTCTTTATGATTAACAGGTATATACTCCAATGCGCCCATACCTCTGCTCCCAATATATGTCAGTCTGTCAACAGGATTT
The DNA here is from genome assembly GCA_037134195.1 of Paludibacter sp. Taxonomy (GTDB): domain Bacteria; phylum Bacteroidota; class Bacteroidia; order Bacteroidales; family Paludibacteraceae; genus Paludibacter. The sequence continues at coordinate 13,839 of JBAXMR010000119.1, forward strand.
ATTTCATCGTACGATAATTGCCGCTGACGTAACCACTCCTTCATCATCACATTTCCAAAATCGTCGGGCATAGAGTCCGACAATAAATATGGCAGATTATGAAAGTTTATATGGTCGCGGGTAGTTTCAAAGCTTCGCTCTTCCAGTGGCATTAGTATGGGCGATGGCTCTATACTTCGCTTTATAGCATCTGTACTGTATTGAAAAACAGCACTTTTACGGTTTTCATTCCATTCTACCTGCCCTAAAGTTTCGCCGTACAACTTTACTTCTACTATCATATATCCATCTTTTTAGAAGCCCGTTTGCGTACCGTTTTTTGTTTTGCTTTTTCAAATTTCATTTTCAGTTCTAAGTCTTCGCTTACTCTGAATACAGATTCTAAATCCTTTATCCGGTTTAGTCGTATCAGAATACGTATTATGCTTTCCAATGTAGTTGGTTTTCCTTGCTCTATCAGGCTAATGGTAGAAACACTTAGCCCCACCTCTTCACTCATTGCCTTTTGAGTAAGGTTGTGTTGTAAGCGGATTTGTTTTAATCTTAACCCTATTTCTTTTAGTATCTCCTGTTCGGTAAGGAATAGCCAATTGTCCATTTTATTGCTCATTTAACTACGCATATATCATAAGTTGTAGTTATATTGTGTGTCTAACTATTTATATGTAATAAGTTTGTGCAAATATATAACTTTATTCTTGTATATCGATGGTCAAGCGACTTCCAAGTCGCTTTTTATAAATATTAAACAAGGGACAAGCGGTTTCCCAACCGCTTGTAATAAAATTGAATATAATATAAGCGACTGGAAGTCGCTTGTCCCCTACAATATCTAACAAGGGACAAGCGGTTTCCTAACCGCTTGATGGACAGTTTTTTCAAGCGACAAGGATGTCGCTTGTCCCTAACATTTCCTTAACTTGTCCCTAACTTATTATAAAACAAGGAACAAGCGGTTTCCTAACCGCTTGATGGATAGTTTTTTCAAGCGACAAGGATGTCGCTTGTAACTAACTTTTCCTTAACTTTTCCCTAACTTATTATAAAACAAGGGACAAGCGGTTTCCCAACCGCTTGATGTGATTTCAAGCGACTAGGAAGTCGCTTGTCCCCTACAATATCTAACAAGTGACAAGCGGTTTCCTAACCGCTTGATGGATATATTTATTCAAACATCAATGTTCCTTTCCAATCTCTCCAATCCTTCACCAACCCTGCCACAACCGGATTATTGCGGGTGTATTCTATAGCTTCATACAAATGCCGATGGTCTCTTATGGTAGTATCCCAACTTTCTTTGTGCCAAAGAGTACCTGTCTTATTTTCCAGATGATTGATTTGAGTTGACGAAAATTGTTTTACCGATTTCAATACATTTTCTAACCACACTGTTTTTCCGCTTTCATCTTTTTCAAACAACCTAAAAACCCAATGTACATGATTTGGCATCACACAGATAGCGTGATTCTCTAATCTCTTTCCTTCCCAATATCGTAAAGCTTTCAGCACGATAACTGTATTTTCTTGCTTAGAGAGATTGACCGATGTTTTGCTTTCCAGATGAAGTAAATCCTCCATCGCTTTTATGTTTTTTTTGCGTAGAATATTGTATTGCAGGTGAAGTTCATCCACATAATCAGCTGATTGATTGTATTTTGTGGCGGAATCGATGCTAAGTCTTAGTTGTGCAAGTTTTTCGGTATAATCTTTCAATGCCTTTGCCGGAATAGCATCTTGTAGATTCCAAGTTACAAAATACGCTTGCCCAGCCTGCTGATAATGTGGTAAGTTGGCGCGATGAATCTCTTTCTTTTCCATCTAAATTTGATTTTTTTTGGACTTCAAAGATAATGTTTTTTTTGCGATTAACGACTGGTTGGATATTCCGGCGATACTGACCACTTTATTCGTTAAATTCCGGTGATACTGAC
>JBAXMR010000120.1:0-15474 GCA_037134195.1 Paludibacter sp.
TTACTCAATGAATTACAAGAGATTATAATGAACCACTAACTAAACGACATTGATTTACGATTTACGATTGCAACAAATAACACCGTAGGTAAATATCAGCGCAGCTAATATCGCCGAAGGCAAATATCATTTCAATTATGTTTTTAAACTTCATCATCTGGAATGTAGATCCTGTTTTGGTACATTTAGGTCCGCTGGCAATACGCTGGTACGGATTGCTCTGGGCAATTGGGATTTACGCCACTTTATTAATCGTTCAGAAGCTATTTAAACACGAAGGATTACCTGAAGCTTGGCTCGACAAACTGTTTATGTACACCGTTATAGGTACAATTCTTGGCGCCCGTATTGGTCATTGTCTGTTCTATGAATGGGATTATTTTTCTCAACATCCACTCGAAATCCTGTATGTCTGGCACGGTGGATTAGCCAGTCATGGTGGAGCAATTGGGATTCTGATTGCTATGTATTTCTTTAATAAAAATGTTTCCAAAAAGGGTTATATATGGATTTTCGACCGATTGGTGATAGGTGTGGCTATTTGCGGAGCTTCAATACGCTTAGGAAATTTAATGAATTCTGAGATTTATGGTAGTGCTACAACAATGCCGTGGGGATTTATTTTCTTGCGTAACAAAGAAACCCTACCAATGCATCCAACACAAATTTATGAAATTCTGTATTGTCTGATAACATTTGTTGTCGTTTGGTGGTTATACTGGAAAAAAGAAGCCTATAAAAAGAACGGACTTATTTTCGGTGTTTTTCTTATTGGCATTTTTGGTTCGCGTTTTGCACTCGAATTTATAAAAAATACACAGGAAGCTTTCGAAGCAAATATGTTGCTTAATATGGGACAAATTCTGAGTTTGCCATTTATTGCGTGGGGAATCTGGTTGATTTACAGGAGTTTGAAAACACCACTGCATCAAAACAAATAATTTCTATTTTTTTGCGACCCAGCGTCTTTGCGTGCAATATAAAATCAAATGAAAGAAAAAGATACAGACTTCAGCAAAGTTAAGCCCTACAATCAGGACGAAGAAAAAACGGCTCAGTTGGCTCGTATGTTCAACGTTATTTCTGACAAATACGATCAGTTTAACGACATAATGACTTGGGGTTTAGCCCGTGCATGGCGCAGAAGTTCATTACTCACACTCAAACCTTTCAATCCTAAACAAATTCTTGACATTGCTGCAGGCACAGGCGATATGTGTATAAAATCCTATAAATTTTTGAATCCAGACCATGTTACCGGTGTAGATATTTCAGATAAGATGCTGGAAATGGGACGTTTAAAAATTGAGAAAGCGAAGTTGAGCGATAAAATTAATCTGGAAGTGCAAGATGTTTCGGCTATGACTTTTGCTGATGCCAGTTTTGATGCTGCAACCATTGCATTCGGTATCCGTAATTTTGAAAAACTGCCTGAAAGTCTGCAACAGATTAATCGGGTTTTACGTCAGGGTGGACATTTGCTCATTCTGGAAATGAATGAACCTGAAAAAGGACTATTATTTAAAGGTTATCAGCTTTATACTAAGGTTTTTGTACGTTTGACTTCCAGACTACTTTCGAGCGACAAAAAAGCCTACGATTACTTACAGGCTTCTATGCACGCTTTTCCTAATGGTCAGCGATTAATTAATATCTTATCAGCAAACGGTTTTAAGCTTAATAAATACCGAAAATTTACATTTGGAGTTTGTAGTATGTATTTGGCAGAGAAAGTATAATTACTCTTTTATTAGGATAGTTCCTGTTGGAATGTAAAATTCTCCATCAGGTTTCTTTTTAATCTTCCACTCTATTTGTTTGTCACTTACTCGTTTAATTACTGCAAAACCATTTTTCATTGAATAAGCACTCGTAAAAACTACAAGTATAGAATCTCCCTGAACTGTTCCGTTAATTGTTTCTTCGTCGGTTGAACAATCAATTCTGTTTCCATCCAACATTGCAGAACAGTGACAACCTGAAATTTTATTTTTAATTTGTTTTAATGATAAATAAAAATCTGATTTTGAAGAATTCCAATTTCCACTAAAACTAGTTTGTGAATCAACTTTTACAATGTTGGCTGTAAAAATTAAAAAACAAAAAAACAAAATTGATTTTTTCATTTCAAAAAGACTTATTGCACACCTCTCAATAAATTAATATCTCCTTTCAACAAATGTTCACCTACTCGTCTGTGTGTTTTACTGTCGGGCGTTGAATTTGGGTCATAATCAGACCCTTTTGCTTTGATAACGTAGAAATAAGGCCCGGGCTTTGCATTTACTCCATTTATTTTACCATCCCAGCCTTTGGTAGGGTCAGTCCAGGTATATACCAGTACTCCCCAGCGATTGTAAACCCAGCACTGAAAACTTATAATTGATTTGTATGCCACGCGGAATTCGTCATTGAATCCATCTCCGTTAGGTGTAAAAACATTGGGGGCTTTTATATCAGATGTTGAAACAATTACAGATATTGAATCGGAATATGAACATATACTGTTGCTGGCAGTAACTTTTACTTTATAAGTTCCAGCTTCAGTAAAAGTATAGCGTTCATCTTTATCTTTCCTAGTTATAGGCGACTCACTTCCTTTAGATATTGTCCAGTTATAAAATTGTGCAACAGGTTCGTTAGCATTACTCAAAAACTGAACATCAATAGGAGCAGAGTAATTTATTGGCAATTTATCTGCAGGTGCTTCAGCCTCATTATTTTTATCCCTGGTTCGGGATGTGACAGCGGTAGTAAGTTTACAAATAACGGCATTTGTTATGTATTGTGAACTGGTAATTGAAGCTGGAGTTATTCCTAAATCAGTGGCAAATTGGTCACCTTCAAGCGTATAAACTGTATTACAATAAGGAGCTGGTACTGTTTTTTGAGTTGTTGGCAAAATTACTGACTGAATGGTATCTATTTGTTTCCAGTCTTTTCCAGACCAACTTTTAGTCTGATATTTGATATTAAATTCTCTTGGAATAGAATGATAAATTCCTGAATAAGTTGAATAACCAATTGTAGGAACATTTGCATTTATCAATAATTTAACTTCCTGACATTGATTGTTTGGATTATTTTCCCATTCAAATGAAGTAAAAACCGGCAGAAATTGTTTGTAATCGATTACCCAGCAGGTAGCTTTTATTTTTCCATTCACTTTAACAACATAACCAATATTATTTTCAGGCGAAAAATAATTCTGATTACTTTTGAATGTTCCATCAAATTTTTCCCAATTTACAATACTATCGGGTGTTAATGTTCCATCATAAGTTATTTCAGTTGAGTTAGTTATACCATTGAAAACAAAAAAGTAATCTATACCACTGAAATTAGTGTATTTTTTCCCAATAACAGTACTTAATTGTGCAACAGAATAGAAAGCAAAGGAAAAAAAACAAATAAATATGATGAATTTTCTCATGAAATTTCGGGTAAAATTGATAATTGTTTGCAAATGTACATCTTTCTTATCAATAACAAAAAAAAGTCTGAATTATTACCCGAAGTAAGCAGCTAAAGTATAATTTTTAGTACTTTTGCATTTCAAATAAAATCATTTTCAGGATGGAAAAGAAATTTTGGAGTTTGATGCTGACTTGTATATTTCTGTTTACACTTCAGCTTGTAGGACAGAACACCAACTACCCGACAAAAAAAATAAATGGTGCTTCTTTTTATGTATATACAGTTAAACAAAGTGAAGGTTTACTCGCAATTGGTAGAAAATTTGAAGTTGCTGCCGACGAAATTATAAAAGCAAATCCGGAGTTGAAATCTGGATTAAAAACAGGGCAGGAAATACTTATTCCGGTTAATAAAAAAACAACATCAACCGAATTTATTAAACATACGGTAGAAAAAAAACAAACCCTTTTTGCAATCAGCCACAAATACAAAGTAAGTCAGGCAGATATAGAAAAATTTAATCCTGATGTGAAAACCGGACTTAAAGAAGGAATGATTTTGAATATTCCTGATTCTGCCAAAATTAAATATCAAAAACCTATAGAAAAACCACAGTCAGCACCTAAGCTAAAACCATTACTTTTAGAGCAACCTCAATATGTAACACATAAAGTTTTGCCAAAAGAAACTTTATATTCAATTTGCAAACAATATAATGTTGATATAAAAGAGGTTGTAAAACTGAACTCCGGAGCAGACATCAAAATATCTGTTGACAGCGAGTTAAAAATTCCGGTTTCTTCAAAACAAAATAATTCTTCCACAAAACCTATTCAATCAAAAGAAACAGTTTCGACTACTAAAACCAAAGAGAACTCTGAACAAGTTTCAAAACCTCTTGCAGCTGAAGTTAAAGCTCCTGAAAAATCTATTGTAATTGAACATACTACCGAAAGCAAAACGATTAAACTTGCTTTTCTGTTACCTTTTATGTTAGAACAATCCAAGAAAGATGCAGTATTGGAACGCTTTCAGAACTTTTATGCCGGAGCATTATTAGCTGTTCAGGCTGCTAAAGAACGAGGTATTTCGTTCGAAATTTATACTTACGATACCGACAAAACTGAGGATAAAATGACCGAAGTGCTGAATAATGAAGAGCTTAAAAGTGTAGATTTAATAATTGGTCCAGCTTTCAGTAATCAGATTTCGTTGATGAGTAATTTTGCCAAAGAGAATAAAGTGAATACACTGATTCCCTTTTCATCTAAAATTCCTGATATTGAAAGTAATCCATACATTTTTCAGTTCAATCCCGGTTTTGAAACCGAACTTAAGTATTTGATTGATCAACTCAATGAAAAATTGAAAAATACGCATGTTGTTTTTGCTGAAATTCAGGGTGTCAGCCCTTTGGATGATGGAAAAATAAGAGAAGGAGCATTAAAAAGTCAGCTAATTAAACAAAAACGGACTTATGGAACTGTTGAGTTAAATTCACCCGAGAATACTGATTTTAACTCACAGATAAAAGCAGGAGAAAAGAATCTGATTATCTTCAATACCGATAAATTTTCAAATGTAAGTCCCTATCTGAACGCAATAAATACCATTGCTGAAGGAAATAATATCGTATTATTTGAGCAATATAGTTGGCGCAATCAGTTGGATAAAAAGATAAATTGTATGTATATTTCAGCTTTTATAGCTACTCCCAATCTGGATCAATTGGCAGAATATAATAGTGTTTTTAATCAGTTTTATGGTAAAGATGTTAGTAATGAATCACCTCGTTATGATATACTTGGATTTGACCTGACTAACTATTTCATCAGCTATATAAATAGGTATGCTGGCAAATATGCCACAAAAATAGGAACATTGAATTCTATACCATATTTACAGACAGAATTAAGTTTCGAGCGTAACTCAAAAGAATCTGGCTTAGTGAATCAAACCCTTTATACAGGAGAAATAAAAGCTCATTAATTTCTTATTCATGAAGTATAAAATACTGTTTTTCTTAGCTTTTACATCCAGTCTTCTTGCTTCTGCACAGGATAGATTAATCAATCCTGAAATGTACCTTGGGCTAAATGCCGGAGTTACCGAATCTCGGGTTATTTTTACACCAACAGTAAGTCAGAGGTATTTAATGGGAATCAATGGTGGTCTGGTTTTCAGATATATAGCAGAAAAAAACGTGGGCATGCAGGCAGAACTTAATTTCAGTCAACGTGGTTGGGCTGAATATGGTGGGTTTTATATGCGCCAACTGAATTATATTGAATTGCCTTTTATGACTCATATTTATATGGGCAAAAGAAATCGATTTTTCATTAATTTAGGACCAAAAATAAGTTACCTGCTTTACGAAAATGTTTTATTAAATAATTCAGGAACCGATGCAGAACAACATATTACTTCGGTTCAACATCCATTTGATTACGGACTTTGCGGAGGCATTGGAATTCTTTTTGGAATCGGAAGTAATCAGCTTCAATTAGATACGCGTTTTAATTTTGGATTGAGTGATATTTATAAAAATAGCAAAATTGACTTTTTCAATAGTTCCAGTAACATAAATTTGTCTGTAAATCTTGCCTGGCTGATAAAAGTCAAATAGTATTTTATTCTAATAAAATATTATGTCACATTATTATACACTTTACTCTACTCTTTTCATGTGTCTTTGTTTTCAATTTTAAATTATTCTTGCAAATTATGTGCAGGTTGCAATAAATTTGTATTATAATTCACAAATGAACAAAAACAAGTTAATAAACTCAAATATGTTTTATAAGATGTTTTTGTTATCTTCATAAGTATTTAAATTGTAGTACTTTTGGTCAACCAATAAAATTTATTAATAAATATAATATATTTTCAGATGAAAACTAACTATGAAATCAGATATGCTTCTCATCCTGATGATGCAAAGCATTATGATACAGCTCGTTTACGTAAAGAGCATTTGGTAGAAACTATTTTTTCAACCGATGAAGTAAATATGGTTTACACACTTTACGACCGTTTGGTTGTAGGAGGTGCTATGCCGGTAACTGAAAAACTTGAACTTGAAGCTATTGACCCGCTGAAAGCTGATTTTTTCCTTTCACGTCGGGAATTCGGAACATTCAACGTAGGAGGTGCAGGAAAAATCACTGTTGATGGACAGATTTTTGAATTAAATTACAAAGAAGCTTTGTATCTTGGTGCAGGTGATCGTACAGTTACTTTCGAAAGCGTTGATTCAGCAAATCCGGCTAAATTTTACTTCAACTCTGCTCCAGCTCACAAAACTTTCTCAGATCGCAAAATCACTAAAGCTGATGCAGTAGTACTCGAATTGGGCACGTTAGAAGGATCTAATCACCGCAACATCAACAAAATGTTGGTTTGTCAGGTATTGGAAACATGCCAGTTGCAAATGGGAATGACTGAACTTGAACCCGGAAGTGTTTGGAATACCATGCCGGCACACACGCACAGCCGCCGTATGGAAGCCTATTTTTATTTCGAAGTACCTGAAGGAAACGCAGTTTGTCACTTTATGGGCGAACCAACCGAAACCCGTCATATTTGGATGAGTGGTGATCAGGCTGTAATTTCTCCCGAATGGTCCATCCATTCGGCTGCTGCTACCAGTAATTACACCTTTATTTGGGGCATGGCAGGCGAAAACCTCGATTACAGCGATCAGAATTTCTTCAAACATATAGAACTGAGATAAATCAGTTCTTAAAGTTGAAAGTTTATAAAGATAAAAGTCTGAATGACAAATTTATAAACTTTACGAACTTTAAAACTTTTAAACTTAAAATAAATATGAACCAATTTGATTTGACAGGAAAAGTTGCCCTTGTAACAGGAGCTTCTTATGGTATCGGTTACGCTATTGCTTGTGGTTTGGCCAAAGCAGGTGCAATCATTGTATTTAATGATATCAATCAGGATTTAGTAAACAAAGGAATTGCAGCTTATGAAGCTGATGGTATAAAAGCTCACGGATATGTGGCTGACGTAACTAACGAAGATCAAATCAACGCAGTTGTTGCTCAGATTGCTAAAGAAGTTGGTGAAATTGATATTTTGGTAAACAATGCCGGAATTATCAAACGCATTCCAATGCACGAAATGAGTGCTAAAGATTTTCGTCAGGTTATTGATATTGATCTTAATGGCCCATTTATTTGTGCTAAAGCTGTTATTCCAGCCATGATGAAAAGAGGTTCAGGTAAAATTATCAACATTTGCTCCATGATGAGCGAATTGGGTCGCGAAACTGTAGCAGCTTATGCGGCTGCGAAAGGTGGCTTGAAAATGTTGACCAAAAATATTGCTTCCGAATACGGTGAATTCAACATTCAGTGTAATGGCCTTGGACCTGGTTATATTGCTACTCCGCAAACTGCTCCATTGCGCGAAATTCAGGCAGATGGTTCTCGTCATCCTTTCGATCAGTTTATTATTGCTAAAACTCCGGCTGCCCGTTGGGGAAAAGCTGAAGACCTTGTTGGTCCGGCAGTATTCCTTGCTTCAGCTGCATCTGACTTCGTTAACGGACATGTGCTATATGTAGATGGTGGTATTTTGGCATATATTGGAAAACAACCTAAATAATTTACAATTTAATCATTTACAATTTACAATTGATTGATTATGACTAAATTTAAATTAATAGCTGCTTCTCTCTTACTCGTATCGGGAGTTTTTGCACAGAAAACCATCGTTGTTTCCAATTCATTAAATTTTGACCGTAAGGCTGAAATTGTTGAAGTTAGTTTACCTTCCCTGAAAATTTCTTCTGATTCAAAAATTTGGGTTTTAAAAGATACTCAGGGAAAAGAAATTGCATATCAAGTCATTCCGGGTGAAAACAAGCTTATTTTTCAGGCCGATGTAAAAGCTAACAGCTCAGCTTCATACACTTTAAGTAAGGGAACACCTGCACCGGTAACTGCTAAAACCTATGGTCGTTTTGTTCCTGAACGTAAGGACGACTTTGCATGGGAAAATGATTTTGCGGCTTACCGTATGTATGGTCCTGCCTTAGCGAAGGAAAATCCAAGTAATGGCGTAGACTACTGGGCAAAATGTACAGAAGAATTAGTTGTAGATCAACGGTATAAGGATGAATTACAAAACGGAAAATCCTATCATATTGACTGGGGTACAGGTATGGATTTTTACAAAGTAGGTCATGCACTTGGCTGTGGTGGTGTTGCACCTTATGTTGGTGATTCCTTATGGGTTGGTAACCATTTTGATTCGTACGAGCTACTTGAAAATGGACCATTACGTACAGTTTTCAAACTAAATTACAATAAGTTTATGGTTGGAGGTGATTCGTACAAGGAAACCCTGATTATTACTGCCAGTGCTGGTTCATTACTCAACAAAGCTGTGGTAAGTTATGAAGGTAAATCACAAAACATGAAACTTGCAACCGGAATCTTTTTGCATGATGGTAAAGGAATCATTCAACAGAATGCTGAAAATGGAATTGTTTGTTATGCCGAAAATTCTTTTACTGAACTTAAGAAAGAACCCTGTGGAAGAAATTATGTGGGAGTTGTTGCTCCGGGTAAAGAAGTACTGAAGAAAAATGCTCACATTTTTGTCCTGACCAACTACATTGCAGGTACTGCTTTGACTTATTATTTTGGTGCAGGCTGGAGCAAATGGAAATATGCAACGGATGTTGACTGGTTTAATGCAATGGATGAATTTGCAAGTAAAATTAAAAATCCGCTAAAAGTTACAATAAAATAACTTCCCATTGATAATTATTGAATCCTCGTTTTCTCTCGAAAACGGGGATTTTTTGCTTTCAGAAATTTGAGTAATTTTGCAAGACATTTGAGTTTCACAAATTGAATTGTGAATTGTAAATGATTAAATTGTAAATAAGATGATCCTTCTCCATATCGAAACCTCTACCAATGTTTGTTCAGTGGCACTGAGCGAAAACTCAGACTGCCTTTTTTTTAAATCCAATACTGATGGTATGAATCATGCTGCCTTACTCAGTGTTTTTATTGCTGAAGCATTGGAAGTACTTAAATCAAATAATAATAAGCTTGATGCGGTAGCAGTAAGTAGTGGTCCGGGTTCGTATACAGGTTTACGAATTGGTGTTTCAACGGCTAAAGGATTATGTTATGGACTGGATATACCGCTGATTTCTGTAAGTACATTGGAAATACTAGCTACAGAAGCAATCAATTCAGTTGGAAATGATGAAGAGGCGCTATTCTGTCCTATGATTGATGCCCGACGAATGGAAGTTTATTCAGCTTTCTATGATGCTCATTTGAATCTGAAACGTGAAATTTCAGCAGATGTAATTGATTCTGAATCTTATTCTGAAATACTTAGCCAACAACCGGTTTATTTCTTTGGAAATGGTTCTGAGAAATGCAAATCAGCACTGAATCATCCAAAAGCCCTTTTCATTGAAAATCTTGATCCACTGGTAACGAATATGATTTCATTAGCTGAAAAGGCATACACTGAGCAGAATTTTGTTGATACAGCTTATTTTGAACCTTTTTATCTGAAAGAATTTCAGACCACCACACCTAAACCAAAATAAAACTATCGGGGGAATGATTCAAAATCATTCCCCCGATAGTTTGTAGTTATTTCAATCTCATTTTCCAGCTTTTTTAAGTCTTTTTTCCTCCTTTTTTTCCTTTGGAGTCTTAAGTGCTTCTTTCTTCACGTTTTTCTTCGCATCGGTTGATTTTGCCATGATTTCTTTTTTTAATTAATCGGTTAATAATCTGTTAGTCTTATAATATTACAGTTTGTACAAAAGTTTTTGATACTGCCGGTTTCAGGTAAATTCTATTCAATCAGCTTTTGGAAAAAACCTTGAATGATCATCAGTTTTGACTTCTGTTGCTTTTGGTTTTTCTTCAACCACTTTCACTACCGGAATTTCTTCGCTGAATTTTTCCAACCGTTTGGTGAGGTGTGGATGTGATGATGATTTTTCGGCAAACCAAAACCAAAAACCCTTTTCATTCTGAATCTGTGCCAGATATTCGTCGGTGTACACGTTTTTGTAAATCAATTTTCCGGCAGCCAAAACCAGCAATCCATTCTTTACTCCGGCAGGCGAAAGTACAGAGCCGATATTATCACAAGTATATTCACACGCCCTGGAATATGCAGCCCCTAAAAATGGTACAATGTATGCAGGAAAAAGCAACAGATTTTTAATCGCATGATTACGTTTGATATGACCTAATTCGTGACCAATAATAAACCAGAGAATATTTTTATCATTTTGCAACGCTGTTTCCACAATTTCTGAATAAAGAACTATATAATTATGACCCAGAAAGCGTGAAGCAAAAGCATTCAGAATACCTCCTGACTGCATAATATACACGCTCGGAACATATTTTAAACCAAGTATTTCCGACTGTTTTACTACATTCTGATATATTTCCGGAAATTGTTTTTCGTTCAGTTTCACGGCATTACCTTTCAAATGTCCGATAAGCAGTCCAAATCTGAGAAATAAAAACACACATAAAAAAATTAAATACACATACAGCAGATAAATAGAAGCCATTTCGGGTATATCGATATTGAATGTAGCCCAGATTCCGGTTATTATCACGCCATAAAGCAAGACACTGAAAATAATCTTTATAACAAAATACACATTCTCTTTGGTTGAAACTTCGTAACCTATTTTTGATTCCATAAACTGTAAAATAAGATGAATAATTAGGTGAAAATTGAGATACAAAAATACAAAAACAATCTTTACTTAAGCTATATAAATGCATGTTTTTTTACAGTACAAATTCATTTCCTGCATCCGGAATCTCAATATCATGAAAACCAACACTTTCCAGTTCTTTTTGATAAAATTGTTGTACTTCATATTCACCATGAACCAAAAACGTTTTCTTAATTTTCGAAATGTCCTGACAACTCAGAAATGTTTTCATTTCATTATAATCACCATGACCGGAGAAAGCCTCTATCTTCACTATTTTCGCATTAACTTCGTGTATTTCACCTAAAATGGATATAAAACGCAAACCAGGTTCCTGAATGCGTGCTCCAAGTGAAGTTGGTGAGCAATAACCTACAATCAGAATAGTATTTCGCCAACTTGACACGTTATTAGCTATATGATGTTTGATACGGCCGGCTTCGGCCATTCCCGACGAAGAGATTATAATACAGGGATTTTGATGGTTATTCAATGCCTTTGATTCTTCCACATTCTTGATATAATGCAACGAATTAAAACCAAACGGATCTTCGTCATATTTCATAATTGATTTAACTTCATCATTCATACATTCTGCATGTAAACGGAAAACTTCAGTAGCATTGACCGAAAGGGGACTGTCAACAAACACATCAATTTTAGGAAGTAATCCTTTATTATACAAACTGTTAAGCACAAAAACAATTTCCTGAGTCCTGCCAATTGAGAATGATGGAATAATTAATTTTCCCTTTCGTTGTACGCAGGTATCCAGTACGATATTCAGTAAATCCTGCTCGCTTTCCTTATTTTCAGGATGCAAACGATTTCCATAGGTTGATTCGGTTATCAGGAAATCGCACTGTGGAAAAGCAGTTGAGGGATGCAAAATACGGTTATTCGGTCGACCAATATCACCTGTGAAAGCCAAATGTACCTTTTCGCCATATTCAATTAATTCCAGATTAACAACAGCACTACCCAGCATATGTCCTGAGTTAGTAAATTTGACGTTGATTTTATCATTAATCTGAAACCGTCGATCATAAGCCACACCGATAAAAAGTTCCATACATTTTTGACAATCCTGTTCACTGTAAATGGGGTCGATAGGTCTGAGTCGCTGTTTGGATCGTTTTTTATTGAACCATTTCACGTCGAGTTCCTGAATGTGACCACTATCAGCCAACATGATGGAACAGAGGTCGCGGGTGGCATTGGTACAAACCACTGAGCCGCGAAATCCAAGTTTGTACATGTATGGAATCAATCCTGAATGATCTATATGAGCATGACTCAGAATGATATAATCGATAGTTTCCGGGTCAAACATCAGATTTCGGTTCATCGAATCAGTTTCCAGTCCTTTTCCCTGAAACATGCCACAATCCAGCAAAATTTTCTTTCCTTCGTTTGTTGTAATCAGGTGTTTACTCCCTGTTACTTCGCGTGCTGCACCTATAAATTTGATTTTCATGGTTCTGAATTCAATTTATGATTAATTTTCGAACTACCTTTGTTTCTTTATTTGACAATTTTACAAAAAAAACTCCTCTAACAGTATTTTTAAGAAGAATATTTTCATTATTTAATATTTCTCCTCTTTTTATAATTCTACCCTGAATATCAAGCAATTCAAAACTACATAGTGATTGAATTCCAGTAACTCTAAATGTTGAATTGGTTGAATTATAGGTAACTGTAACTTCAGGTTGGAAATTTACCGGAATAGCATTTATAATCTTTTCACAATCCGATTCACTCCACGCCGTACTAATGTATGTTCCTATATTTGAGTCTTGATAACATCGCAATGGACCTTCATATTCAAGATCAACAGTTGGAAAAAATAAGTAGGTATTACCAATACTTTCTATAATAGAACCACCAAATGTAACAGATACCCCATTACCACATGACACTTCTTGAGTTCTTAAAATATGACCGTTTATATTGATTGTACTATTTTTTAAAATAATCATATATTCACCATAACCAGTCATTATTGAATCTCCTTTGACAGCTCCAAAATCATACATAAGGTGAAACTTACCACTCCAATATTCATAAATACTATCGTTTTGCTGATACATAATATGTAATCCACAATGATCTCCAGGAGATGCTTGTGATGTAAATTCCAGTATTCTACAGTTCTTTCCTTCAATAATTGAATCTTTTATGGATTCCATAGTGGAGAATGTAACCCTTTGTGAAAATGGATTAATCCAAGCATCACTTTTTGAATAATGCCATTTTGCTCCAATTGGTGCAAACTCAATAGCATGTATAGAAATATAACACATTGTAAATAAAACATATAGAGGCTTTTTCATACATTCGAATTTAGAGTTGATATTTATCCCTCAAAACTACAAATTCTTTTTTAGAATAGCAATTTTTTTATAGAGTAACACGCAAAAGTAAACCCACCGGTGAGTAATTTATGTTCTCGTTCACTTTCTGTTAATATATGATATCCTGAAAATAATTATTCTCCTGATTATGAGATAAATATACAAAAATTAATCGAGAATACCAACTTTATTAGCAAAGTATTGATAAATAATATCAAATTACTTAACTATAATTTGATTGTCAAAAAAAATGTGCAATTTGCTCAGTTTGCATTCATATTTTTTGGTTCAGGCTTCTTAGGATTATAGGTTTGAGGATATAAAATAACTCACTTTGTATATTAATAATTGAATATATTATTACATTTTATGTTCAAAAAATTGCATATTAAAAATAAATTTTGCATCTTTGTTGTTTGTATGGTTAATATCCATACTATTTCAAACAATCAATCAATTTCTGTTTTCTTTATTTCTTACTGAATTTTTATGATAACTAAACGTGAAACCAATCTATCGCAATTAATGATTTTTATTCAGGTTGCACTAACGATTGCTGTATTTTTAGCAGTTCAATTAATATTCCCGGTACAAGTTTTTAGCGAATTGGAAAAAATAGCTATGCTCTTTCAGGTTCTATTGGTTTGGGGAGTATTATTTAATAAATTTCGTCTGGGCATAGTTTTCAGAACTACATCTTTAGAAAGTATGATTAGAGGTTACCTGGTAACAGTTTCTTTTGGTACTCTGTTATTGTATCTCGAAGTAGAGTTATTGCCTTTTATGCGTATCAACAAATATGCAATGGAATACCTTACTCTGTTTGCAATTATTGACCTGATAGCACTTGTATTGTTTAAAGGTATTTTTTACTATGCGATGAAGATATTGCGTAGAAAAGGATATAATTCGCGGAAGGTAATAATTATTGCCGATACTTCAGCGAATCCATTTGTACATTCGTTTGTTAATGCAAAAGATTGGGGTTACAAAATAGTGGCAATAATTTCACCTGAAAAGAACCTGAAAATGGATTTTATTAAGGCAAAAACTATTTTTATACAGGAAAAATTAAATGATTTTATCATAAAGAATCCGGTGGATGATATTTTTTATTGTCTACCCATTGATGACAAAAGGTTTGATGCCGATAAACTCATCCTCGACATGGAAGAGATAGGAGTGTCGGTGCACATTATACAGGAGGATTATTTGAATAACCTGAATGAGAATAAGACAAAAAACAGAAGTTTCGATAACAGTTTTGTAACTCATAGTCCGGTAAAGCACAATTATTTCTCGCTAAAAATTAAAGATATTATTGATATTACCTTCAGTGTATTGGTTTTATTCTTTTTACTACCGGTAATGCTTCTGATTGCTTTACTGATTAAACTAGGTGATGGAGGTCCAATATTTTTCAGACAAGAGCGTATTGGTTTAAATGGACGGAGGTTTATATGTTATAAATTTCGATCCATGGTTGTTGATGCCGAGGATTTAATAACAGGATTGATGGATAAGAATGAATCGGATGGACCTACTTTTAAAATCGAAAATGACCCCAGAATTACCAAGCTTGGACGAATACTTCGCAAGACTTCATTGGATGAGTTGCCTCAGTTTTACAATGTAATTAAAAGTGAGATGTCGGTAGTGGGTCCGCGTCCACCTCTGCTCAGGGAGGTTCAGCAGTATGAACGCACTCAACTTCGCCGTTTAAGTATGAAACCCGGCATAACCTGTATCTGGCAAGTAAAAGGTCGCAATGAAGTATCTTTTGAAGAGTGGATGCGTATGGATTTGGAATATATTGATAGCTGGTCACTGTGGCTCGATTTTAAGATTGTTGCCTCTACTGTAGGAGTTATTCTAAAAGCCAATGGAAGATGAGACTAGGTAGTAGTTTATAGTTTATAGCATTACAGATTGGGAATACCAATCTAAAAATAAAATGAA
>JBAXMR010000121.1:0-15267 GCA_037134195.1 Paludibacter sp.
TATTGATTAAAGAGCAAAATCAAAAATGCTTGCATTTTTATAATCCGTTTAAAATCAGCTTAAACCGCGAAAATCTGCGTTCTATTAATCATTTGTTTCTTAAGAGTATAAAGTTCAAAATATGTTTCAGACAAAAGTTGATATTCCTGTTTCGGAAGTGAAAATTGATTATGAGGACAGAATCATGACCTTAGGTTCCTGTTTTGCCCAAAATATTGGGATAAAAATGCAGGAAGTCTGGTTTGATACGAATATTAATCCGTTCGGTGTGCTTTATAATCCGGTTTCGATTCTGAAAAGTATCGAGCTTTTGCTTGAAAATAAGACATTTACAGAAAATGATTTGTTTGAACATCGTGGATTATGGCAAAGTTTTTCACACAGTAGTTTGTTTTCGGATACAAAACCAGAAAAATGCATAGTCAAAATAAATGAACGCTATATTCCCGCTTGTAAGTTTTTGAAAAAGACTGATTTTCTGCTTGTTACATTTGGAACTGCTTGGGTTTTTGAAGAAAAGAAGACTGGTAATGTGGTTACAAATTGTCATAAGTTACCGGCTAAGAATTTTGTACGCAGAAGATTGACAATCGACGAAATTGTGAACGATTATTCTGCACTTATCTCAAAATTAAAGCAATTATTTCCGAAAATGAGGTTAATTTTCAGTGTAAGTCCAATCCGCCATTGGAAAGACGGAGCACATGAAAATAACCTGAGTAAAAGTACTTTATTATTGGCAATTCATGAGTTAGAACATAAATTTTCACAGATTCAATATTTTCCGGCATACGAAATTCAGATGGACGAATTACGCGATTACCGCTTCTATGCAGCTGATATGCTTCATCCATCCGATGTTGCTGTAGATTATATCTGGAAACGATTCTCTGAAACTTATTTCGATGAAGTGACTATGAAGATAAAAAAGGAAATGGAGCAGCTTTATGCCGATTTGTCTCATAGAGCATTTCAACCTGATTCTGCGGAATTCTTGCTTTTTCAGAAAAAAACGGAAAAGATTAAATTAAAAATATTGGAAAAATATCCTTTTTTAAAAGTACGTTTATAAGTAGTGTTATGTTAGTTTAGATATGACGCATCTATTTGTTATCTTTGCAGCAAAAACTGCAATATGGCACTATACGCAATTAAGTTAAGTCAATCAGAAGTTGACGATTTAAAAAAGATAATCAATAAAGGGAGTCATACTTTTCAATCCTTTAGGGCTGCTTACATTTTATTGAACTGCGATAAAGGAGCGTTTTCGGAAAATCCCAAAATTACGAACGAAGAAATATGCAAAATTTTAAAAGTAGGTGCAAGAACTATTGACAGAGTAAAAAAGAAATTCATAGAAGAAGGATTTGAAAGTGCATTAGAACGTCGCCCTTCAACCCAAACCTATAAAAAGAAAGCGGATAGAGAATTAGAGGCAAAATTAGTTACCCTTTGTTGCAGTGAGCCGCCAGAAGGCTTTTCTAAATGGTCTTTGCGCTTATTGGCTGATAAGATGATTGAATTAGAATATGTTGATTATATTTCCCACGTAACAGTGGGAGAGGTTTTAAAAAAAACGAACTTAAACCTTGGAAAGTAAAGGGTTGGATATAAATTGCAGCAAAAGGATATAAAATCCGAATGGCGTGAAATAGTACGACAGATGAATACTCAAAAATGTGTAACAACTGTTGTACAAAACACCATGTAACAATGGTTAAACATACGTAAATGCTCTGAACCGGAGGAAAAGGTCATCCGTATTTATGATGCTTTGAGATATAAATATGCTCCGTTTATCCGAAAAAAATCTGTAGTGCCCAAACCACAAATTTTAAAAAATGAAGTGGTAGAAAATATCATTTTATGAATGGATAGTTGCAAAATGAGTTAATGAGTTAATATATATTTGTTTTTTAAATCGAAAACAAACCTCAAAATAATCAATAACTATTAAATGATTTAGATATTTTTTAAAGCAATTTTAGCATTCACAGTTTTTATCATTTCATTTTCTGGTATAATTTGGTTGGAAATCAATTTTTCTAGGAATTTAAACGAAAATTCAGCAATTTCATTTTCAGGTTGATCGATAATGGTAATTTGAGGTTGTAGAATTTTAAATGAAATATGACTCACATAAGTAATCAAATCAAGTTTCTGTGGGATTTTAATATCATATAGTTTTGTTTGTAACAAAATTCCTAATGTCAATTGAATTGATGAAGAAATAATAGCATCAGGTCTATCTTCTGAACTCCAAAGCTTTATAAAAACTTCTTTTCCTTTCTCTACTGAAAACTCATCTTCAATTACAGGCATTTGGTAAGTTAATCCATGCTTTACAAGTGCATCCAGATATCCTTGTTTTCTTTCGCGAAAAACATTAATATCGTTTGTTCCTATTATCAAAGCAATTCGTTTATTTCCTTTTTTTACAAGTTGTTCTGTAACAGAATATGTGATTTCGTAATTGTCTATCAGTACTTTAGGAGCATGAATATTTTCACAAACTCTGTCGAAAAAGACAAGTGGGATATCGGCTTCCTGAAGACGTTTGAAATGACTGCTGTCAACAGTATTTTTAGAAATAGAAATAATTACTCCTGAAAACTTTTGTTCAATTATTGCATCGATAATCTCAGTTTCCAGCTCGTAACTCTCGTTCGATTGAAAAACTGAAACGATATAACCCGCTTTTGAGGCCAGATTTGTTAGTTGATCGGCAATGTTGGCAAAGAAGGAATGATTGATAATTGGAACAACCAACCCAATGATTGGTTTTCTCTTTGGTGTTAATGTATTCATATTTCATAGTTTATAATTGCAAATATAGCATTTTTTCGGAATTTATGCTTTTTAATCTATAAAAAAACCGGAATGTTTGTCAACAACCCGGTTTTAATATTTAAACTGAAGATTTATTATTCAGACTCACGTTCTTCCATGTCAATTACGTTACGGCGTGCATCCACTTTCTTGTCATACTCATCGCGTGAGTATACCACAATTTTGTCGAAGTCGCGTTGTCCGGTTCCGGCAGGAATCAAGTGACCGCAAATTACGTTTTCTTTCATACCTTCCAATCTATCCACTTTTCCGTTGATAGCAGCATCATTCAGTACTTTGGTTGTTTCCTGGAACGAAGCAGCCGACATAAAGCTGTTTGTCTGAAGTGCAGCACGGGTAATACCTTGCAGAATCTGATTTGAAGTAGCCGCAATTGCATCGCGGGTTTCAATCAGTTTCATATCACGGCGTTTCAACACACTGTTTTCGTCACGTAACTTTCGTGGAGTGATAATCTGACCTGGTTTCAGATTGCTAGAATCACCGGCATCAAGAATAACTTTCTTACCCCAGATGCGGTCGTTTTCCTCCATAAACTCGTTTTTGTCAACGATTTGTTTTTCAAGAAAGCGGGTATCACCCTGTTCAAGGATTTCAACTTTACGCATCATCTGACGTACTATAACTTCAAAGTGTTTATCATTGATTTTCACACCCTGCAGACGGTAAACGTCCTGAACTTCATTCACGATATAGTCCTGAACGGCAGTTGGTCCTTTAATTAACAGAATATCTGAAGGAGTAGTTGCACCATCCGAAAGTGGTGTTCCGGCACGTACAAAGTCATTTTCCTGAACCAAAATCTGTTTTGAGAGTTGGATCAGGTATTTCTTTTCTTCTCCTGTTTTCGAAGTTACAGTTAATTCACGGTTACCACGTTTGATTTTTCCAAAGGTTACTTCACCATCTATTTCAGCTACTACAGCCGGATTTGATGGGTTACGAGCTTCAAATAACTCAGTTACACGTGGAAGACCACCGGTAATATCACCAGCTTTACCAACAGCACGAGGGATTTTTACAAGCATTTGACCTGTTTTAATCTTATCGCCATTGTCGAGTACAAGGTGAGCACCTACAGGAAGGTTGTATGTACGAAGTATAGTTCCGTCTTTAGCAACAATGTGAGCACTTGGAACTTTATTACGGTCTTTCGATTCAATAATAATTTTTTCGCGCAATCCTGTCGCTTCATCAGTCTCGGTTTTGAAAGTAGCATTTTCAACCACGTCTTCAAACTCGATTTTACCTTCGGTTTCCGAGATAATTACAGCATTGAACGGATCCCATTCACAAACGATTGTTCCTTTTGTGCATATATCACCGTCTTTTACATACAATTTAGAACCGTAAGGAACGTTGGTTGTTGTAAGAGCAATTCCGGTTTTCTGATCAATAACACGCATTTCGGTCAAACGACTTACAACTACCTGATGAACTGTATTTCCATCTTCGGTAGCTTCAACAGTACGAAGTTCGTCAAATTCAATACGACCATCATAACGAAGTACAATTTTTGATTCTGCAGCAATGTTTGAAGCGATACCACCGACGTGGAATGTGCGTAAAGTAAGCTGAGTACCCGGCTCACCGATTGATTGAGCAGCAATAACACCAACAGCTTCACCCTGATGAACCATTCTACCGGTAGCAAGGTTTCGACCGTAACATTTTGCACAAACGCCTTTTTTAGACTCACATGTTAATACCGAGCGAATTTCAACACGTTCGATAGGTGAATCCTGTATTTTACGGGCATGTGTTTCAGTGATTTCCTCGCTTGAAGCAGCCAACAAATCTCCTGTTAACGGGTGATAAATATCGTGAACTGAAACACGTCCGAGAATTCGTTCGTAAAGTGAAGAAATTACTTCTTCGTTATTTTTCATTTCAGTGGCAATCAAACCCCGCAATGTTCCACAATCGTCTTCGTTGATAATCACATCATGCGAAACGTCAACCAGACGACGTGTCAAATATCCTGCATCAGCTGTTTTCAAAGCTGTATCCGCCAAACCTTTACGAGCACCGTGAGTAGAAATAAAGTACTCCAACACCGACAGTCCTTCTTTAAAGTTAGACAAAATTGGGTTTTCAATAATCTGACCACCTTCTGCACCTGATTTCTGAGGTTTAGCCATCAAACCACGCATACCTGAAAGCTGACGAATCTGCTCTTTTGAACCACGTGCACCCGAATCCAGCATCATGTAAACAGAGTTGAATCCCTGGTTATCAGTCGAAAGTTGTTTCATTAAAATGTTCGACAACTTGGAGTTTACGTGTGTCCATGTATCAATAATCTGGTTGTAACGTTCGTTGAAAGTAATGAATCCCATGTTATAGTTATTCAAAATTTCTTCCACTTCAGCATTACCTTCCTGTACCAATGTTTCTTTTTCAGCAGGTATGATTACATCATTCAGGTTGAACGATAAACCACCTTTGAAAGCCATACTGTATCCCAAATCTTTGATATCATCAAGGAATTGAGCAGTACGTGCTACTCCACATTTATCAATTACGTTACCAATAATGTCACGTAACGATTTTTTAGAAAGTAACTCGTTGATATATCCCACTCTGGCAGGAACGCATTTATTAAATAATATACGTCCAACAGTTGTTTCTATAATTTTATCAACTATAGCACCTTTTTCATTTAAGTCTTTGGTTTTCACTTTAATCCATGAGTGAAGAGCTACTTTCTTCTCGTTATAAGCAATTTCTGCTTCTTCAGGAGAATAGAAAATAAGACCCTCGCCTAATGATCCTGTACGTGGTTTTGTAATATAATACAAACCAAGAACCATGTCCTGTGAAGGAACTGTAATTGGAGCACCATTAGCCGGATTTAAAATATTATGTGAAGCCAACATCAACATTTGTGCTTCCAAAACAGCCTCATTACCAAGTGGTAAGTGAACAGCCATCTGGTCACCATCAAAGTCAGCGTTGAAAGCGGTACATGAAAGCGGGTGAAGCTGAATAGCTTTTCCTTCAATCATTTTAGGCTGGAAAGCCTGAATACCCAAACGGTGTAGGGTAGGAGCACGGTTTAGTAATACGGGATGACCTTTCATCACGTACTCTAATATGTCCCAAATTACAGGATCTTTCCGGTCAACGATTTTCTTCGCTGATTTTACTGTTTTTACAATTCCGCGTTCTATCAGTTTGCGGATAACAAACGGTTTATATAATTCGGCAGCCATATCTTTTGGAATACCGCATTCGTGCATTTTTAATTCAGGTCCAACGACGATTACCGAACGTGCCGAATAATCCACACGTTTACCTAATAAGTTCTGACGAAAACGTCCCTGTTTGCCTTTCAACGAATCGGAAAGTGATTTCAACGGACGATTAGCGTCTGTTTTAACAGCACTCGATTTACGTGAATTGTCAAACAATGAATCTACCGCTTCCTGAAGCATACGTTTTTCGTTACGCAAAATCACTTCCGGTGCTTTGATTTCAATCAAACGTTTCAGACGATTATTGCGAATAATAACACGGCGATATAAATCGTTCAAATCTGAAGTTGCAAAACGACCACCATCAAGCGGGACTAACGGACGCAATTCAGGAGGAATAACAGGAACGATTTTTATAATCATCCACTCCGGTTTATTACGCAATCTTGATGCACGGAACGATTCTACAATTTGAAGACGTTTCAAAGCATCGTTTTTACGTTGTTGTGAAGTGTCTGTATTTGCTTTGTGACGCAGGTCGTACGACAATGCATCCAAATCAAGACGGCTCAAAATATCATGAATGGCATCAGCACCCATTTTAGCAATAAACTTGTTGGGATCGGAGTCATCCAATTGATGATTTTCTTTTGGAAGTGCTTCCATGATGTCAAGATATTCATCTTCCGAGAGTAATTCACCCGGTGCAATGTTTTCACCGTTTTCGAGTATACCTGCTTGAATGATTACATATTTTTCGTAATAGATGATTGAATCAAGTTTTTTTGTAGGCATTCCGAGAAGGTAACCGATTTTGTTCGGCAACGAGCGGAAATACCATATATGAGCCACAGGAACCACCAATTGAATGTGTCCCATGCGTTCACGACGAACTTTCTTTTCGGTCACTTCCACACCACAACGGTCGCAGACAATGCCTTTATAACGGATACGTTTGTATTTACCGCAATGACATTCAAAGTCCTTGGTAGGACCAAAAATGCGTTCGCAGAACAGACCATCGCGTTCGGGTTTGTAGGTACGATAATTTATGGTTTCAGGTTTCAAAACCTCACCACTGGATAATTTCAATATTTCTTCGGGTGATGCAAGACCAATCGAGATTTTATTAAAATTACTTTTTACCTTATTATCTGATTTAAAAGCCATAATATATTTTTTAAGCCCCCTAAATCCCCCGAAGGGGGAATTAGGGAGAGCGATAAATAATTTTTATTAGAATAACAAGCTTTTCATAAAGTCCCCCTTCGGGGGATTTAGGGGGCTTTTTTATTCTAAATTTATACTCAGACCCAATCCACGAAGTTCGTGCAACAATACGTTGAGCGATTCAGGAATTCCGGGTGTTGGCATCGGATCACCCTTAACGATTGCTTCGTAAGTGCGGGCACGACCCATAACATCATCCGATTTAACTGTGAGGATTTCCTGCAAAATATGTGCTGCACCGAATGCTTCGAGTGCCCAAACTTCCATTTCACCAAAACGTTGACCCCCGAATTGAGCTTTACCACCAAGAGGCTGTTGCGTAATAAGTGAATATGGTCCGATTGAACGTGCGTGCATTTTGTCTTCAACCATGTGACCCAGTTTCAGCATATAAATTACACCTACTGTTGCATGCTGGTCGAATTTCTCACCAGTACCACCATCAGTCAGACGTGTTTTTCCATAACGAGGCACACCGGCTTTATCAGTCCATTCATTCAGGTCTTCAAGACTTGCACCATCGAAAATCGGAGTTGCAAATTTTACACCTAACTCTTTTCCGGCCCAACCAAGTACAGTTTCGAAAATCTGTCCCAGGTTCATACGGGAAGGTACACCAAGTGGGTTCAAAACTATATCCACCGGAGTTCCGTCTTCAAGAAACGGCATATCTTCCTGACGAACGATACGTGACACAATACCCTTGTTACCGTGACGACCCGCCATCTTATCACCCACACGGATTTTACGTTTTTTGGCGATATATACTTTAGCTATCTGAACAATACCGTTTGGAAGTTCATCACCAATGGTGATATTGAATTTCTGACGTTTAATCTGAGCATCCAATTCCTTGTATTTTCTCAGATAGTTCATTATCAATTGTTTTACCAATTCATTTTTGTGCGAATCGGATGTCCATTTGCTTAACTGAACTGTTGAGTAATCAATCTCGCGAAGTCGTTCTTCTGTGAATTTTGAATTTCTGGAAACGATATCTGCTCCCAGGTAATCTTTTACTCCTGCAGACGTTTTTTCACCTAATAATACAATCAATTTTTCAACCAATGTATTGCGTAAGATTGCTGCCTGATTTTCAAATTCTTCATCCAAACGAGGAAGAACGGCTTTATCAGCAAGTTTTGATTTGCGGTTCTTTTGAGCTTTTGAGAACAAACGTTTTCCGATAACCACACCCGACAATGATGGAGTTGCTTTCAATGAAGCGTCTTTTACATCACCGGCTTTGTCACCAAAGATAGCGCGAAGCAGTTTTTCTTCGGGCGAAGGATCAGATTCACCTTTCGGAGTAATCTTACCGATAATGATATCTCCCGGTTCGATGCGTGCACCGATACGGATAATACCGTTTTCGTCCAAATCTTTAGTTGCTTCTTCACTTACATTAGGTATATCAGAAGTGAATTCTTCAATACCTCGTTTGGTTTCACGTACGTCGAGCAATTGTTCAACCACGTGAATTGACGTGAAAACATCTTCACGAACCACACGTTCGTTGATTACGATTGCATCCTCAAAGTTGTAACCCTTCCATGGCATGAAGGCCACTTTCAGGTTTTTACCAATAGCCAATTCACCGTTTTGAGTAGCATAACCTTCAGTCAGAATCTGACCCGGAGTAACACGCTCACCTTTACGCACAATCGGACGTAAGTCGATAGTCGTATTCTGGTTGGTTTTCTGGAATTTTGGTAATTTATATTCTTTTACAGCCGAGTCAAAGCTAACAAATTCTGCTTCTTCACTTCGGTCGTAACGGATACTAATGCAAGTTGCATCTACAAATTCAACAATTCCTTCGCCTTCGGCAGCTACCTGCGTACGGGAATCCTGAATAAGTTGAGCTTCAATACCTGTACCAATAATTGGAGATTCGCAACGCAACAAGGGCACTGCCTGGCGCATCATGTTCGATCCCATCAACGCACGGTTCGCATCATCATGTTCAAGGAAAGGAATCAAAGCAGCAGCGATAGAAGCAATTTGAGATGGTGATACATCCATCAGATTTACTTCTGCAGGTGGAACAACAGGGAAATCAGCACCTAAGCGTGATTTTACTTTCGTCCGGATAAAGCCGCCTTTATCATTCAGTGGGGCATTACCCTGAGCAATTACCATGCTTTCCTCTTCTTCTGCTGTGAAGTATTCAATACCTGCTTCAGTAGTATCAACCACAGAATCGGTAACCTTTCGATAAGGAGTTTCAATAAATCCTAACTCGTTTATTTTAGCATAAATACAAAGTGAAGAAATCAAACCAATGTTTGGACCTTCAGGAGTTTCAATCGGACATAAACGTCCGTAGTGAGTATAGTGTACGTCACGAACCTCGAAACCGGCACGTTCACGCGACAAACCGCCAGGCCCGAGGGCTGACATACGACGTTTGTGAGTGATTTCGGCCAACGGATTCTGTTGATCCATGAACTGTGACAATGCATTTGTTCCGAAGAACGAGTTGATTACCGACGAAATACTTTTCGCGTTAATCAAGTCAATCGGTGTAAATACCTCGTTATCACGAACATTCATACGTTCACGAATTGTACGTGCCATTCGCGACAAACCTACACCAAACTGGTTGTAAAGTTGTTCACCTACTGTACGCACACGACGGTTGCTCAAGTGGTCAATATCGTCCACATCAGCTTTCGAGTTGATAAGTTCAATCAGGTATTTGATAATCTCAATAATGTCTTCTTTGGTCAACACTTTAATACCCGGATCGATCGAAAGGTTTAGCTTCCGGTTAATACGGAAACGTCCTACATCACCAAGGTCATAGCGTTTTTCAGAGAAGAACAGATTGTTGATTACTTCACGCGCTGTTGAGTCGTCAGCAGGAACCGCGTTACGGAGCTGACGGTAAATATAAAGTACAGCTTCTTTTTCCGAGTTGCTCGGGTCTTTCTGAAGCGTGTTGTAAATGATAGCATAATCGTTTTGATTAGCATCGGCTCTGTGAAGCAGAATAGTCTGAGATCCTGATTCGATAATGTCATCAATGTGACTATTATCCAAAATCGTTTCACGGTCGATAACTACTTCGTTACGTTCGATGGAAACAACTTCACCGGTATCTTCATCCACAAAGTCTTCAACCCATGATTTTAATACACGGGCAGCCAGTTTTTGACCAACGGCTTTTTTCAGACTTGCTTTGTTGACTTTAATTTCTTCGGCAAGATTAAAAATTTCCAGAATGTCTTTGTCGCTTTCGAAACCAATGGCACGAAGCAAAGTAGTTACCGGAAGTTTTTTCTTTCGGTCGATGTAAGCGTACATCACGTTATTAATATCCGTTGCAAACTCAATCCATGAGCCACGGAATGGAATAATACGTGCTGAGTACAGTTTCGTACCATTAGCATGAATGCTCTGTCCGAAGAACACACCCGGCGAACGGTGAAGCTGTGAAACGATAACACGTTCAGCACCGTTAATTACAAAAGTACCTTTAGCAGTCATATAAGGGATAGGTCCCAGATATACATCCTGAATCACCGTATCAAAATCTTCGTGATCGGGGTCGGTACAATATAGTTTTAGTTTGGCTTTTAAGGGCACACTGTATGTCAGACCGCGTTCGATACATTCATCGATAGAATATCGTGGAGGGTCAACATAATAGTCGAGAAATTCGAGAATGAAATTATTTCGGGTATCAGCGATTGGGAAGTTTTCTGAGAAAACTTTATACAATCCTTCTGATTTTCTTTTTTCAGGGGCAGTATCCATCTGAAAAAAGTCCTGGAATGATTTTAACTGTACTTCCAAGAAATCAGGATATTCCAACTGATTCTTGATTGAAGCAAAATTTATTCTTTGAGCTTTTGTTAATGACGACATTTTCAAAGAGGTTATTTGGTGCGGAGAACTCAATTATTTTATAGACAACAAAAGGTTTAGAATCCCACAAGAAGTGGGAATCTAAACCGAATACCTGATAATCAGGCAATTATTATTTAAGTTCAACTTCAGCTCCGCCTTCAGTCAACGCTTTTTTCAAGGCTTCTGCTTCGTCTTTTGTTACACCTTCTTTAATTACTGAAGGAGCAGCATCAACTAAATCTTTAGCTTCTTTCAAGCCAAGACCAGTCAGTTCTTTTACTAATTTAACGATAGCCAATTTTTGTGCACCGGCTGCTTTCAATACTACATCAAAAGATGTTTTTTCTTCAACTACTTCAGCAGCAGCTGCGGCTGGACCTGCAGCAACAGCAACGGCTGCAGCAGCTGGTTCGATACCATATTCATCTTTCAAAATTTGAGCTAACTCATTTACTTCTTTAACGGTTAAGTTAACCAATTGTTCTGCAAAAGCTTTCAAATCTGCCATTTTACTTTATTTTTTATAGATTTTATTTTTTAATTTTTTATTCTGAAATTATCTTTCTCCCAGCGTTTTCAACAAGCCGTGGATAGTAGATCCTCCTGATTGGAGTGCGGATATAACGTTCTTAGCAGGCGATTGCAATAAGCCAATAATTTCGCCGAGAAGTTCGTTTTTGCTCTTCACATGGATTAAAGCTTCCAATTGGTTTTCACCGATATAGAAACTTTCTTCAACATAAGCAGCTTTCAAAATTGGTTTTTTGAGTTTGTTGCTTTTTTGTTTGCTGAAGTCACTGATTAGCTTTGCGGGTACGTTAGCCTGATTTGAAAGCATCAACGATGTTTCTCCTTTCAACGTTCCGTAAAGTTCACTGAAATTTACTGTTGAGTTTTCAAGTGCTTTTTGAAGCAATGTATTTTTTACAACAACAAGCTTCACATTTTCTTTGTAACATACTCTTCTCAATTCACTGGTCTGAGCAGCATTTAAGCCGGCAATATCAGTGAGGTAAAAGTGAGCATATTCGCCGATAGTCGATTCAAGTTGTTTTATAATTGCGCTTTTATCTTCCTTTTTCATAAACTTTTAATTTTGTTCGTCAATTGATTTGGGTTCAACTTTTATACCCATACTCATTGTGCTCGAAAGATAAATGCTCTTTACATAAGTACCTTTAGCGGCTGTGGGTTTAAGTTTCATCAAAGTAGAAACAAACTCTTTGGCATTCTGTACCAACATTTCGGCAGTAAAAGAAACTTTTCCTACTGAAGTGTGTACAATACCATATTTATCAACTTTAAAATCGATTTTCCCTTGTTTTACTTCTTTTACAGCTTTACCAACTTCATTGGTTACAGTACCGCTCTTAGGGTTTGGCATTAAACCACGAGGGCCTAAAACACGTCCTAAAGCACCTAGTTTACCCATGATAGCAGGCTGTGTGATGATAACATCAACATCTGTCCAACCACCTTTGATTTTTTCGATATATTCATCGAGTCCTACATAGTCAGCTCCGGCTTCTTTAGCCGCTGCTTCCTGATCGGGAGTACATAATGCAAGAACCTTTACTTGTTTACCGGTTCCGTTTGGCAACGACACTACGCCGCGTACCATCTGGTTGGCTTTACGTGGATCAACACCTAAGCGTACATCTATATCAACAGAAGCATCAAATTTGCTGTTGGTAATTTCTTTTACCAAAGCAGCTGCTTCTTTGAGTGTGTAGGTTTTTCCTGCTTCAATTTTTTCTAAAGCTAACCTTTGATTTTTTGTCAGTT
The DNA here is from genome assembly GCA_037134195.1 of Paludibacter sp. GTDB lineage: Bacteria > Bacteroidota > Bacteroidia > Bacteroidales > Paludibacteraceae > Paludibacter. Next base: position 12,918 of record JBAXMR010000121.1, read on the forward strand.
TACTCATTTCTTAATTGAAGTTTATATTAATTTTTACTTGGAAAAGTACCTTTTACGGTAATACCCATACTTCTGGCTGTACCGGCCACCATTTTCATGGCTGCCTCTAATTCAAAACAATTCAAATCGACCATTTTGTCCGTTGCAATAGCTTGCACCTGATCCCAGGTAATTTCAGCTACTTTTTTACGGTTTGGCTCTGCCGATCCACTTTTCAGTTTAGTCGCTTCCAATAACTGGATGGCAACAGGCGGAGTTTTTACAACAAAGTCGAACGATTTGTCAGTATAATAGGTGATGACTGCCGGTAAAATTTTACCCGGTTTGTCTTGGGTTCTGGCATTAAATTGTTTGCAAAACTCCATAATATTGATCCCTTTAGAACCCAATGCAGGTCCTACCGGGGGAGATGGGTTTGCGGCCCCTCCTTTAATCTGTAATTTAATAAGTCCAGCAATCTCTTTAGCCATAATAATTGTTATTTTTGATGTTTAAAGTGGAATAACCCGGTTTGTAACAGGTAACCGACTATTCCTTTTCTACTTGTGTGAAGCCAAGTTCAACCGGAGTTTTCCGACCGAAAATGGTAACCATAACTTTGAGTTTTTTCTTGTCATTGTGAACTTCTTCAATCGTTCCGCTGAAACCGGTAAACGGTCCGAATATCACTTTCACGTTTTCACCCACATAGAAAGGTGTTAAAATTTCTTCTGCTGTTTCCTGAAGTTCATCAACCGTACCCAAAATGCGATTCATTTCTGAAGCACGAATTGGAATAGGACTGTGATCTTTTTCACTCAGAAAACCGATTACGTTAGGTGTGTTACGAAGACGGTGAGAAATTTCACCAACAAGATTGGCCTCAATTAAAACATAACCCGGCATACAACTCCGTTCTTTCGAAATTTTTTTGCCGTTACGTACCTGATAAACTTTCTCAGTAGGGATTAATACCTGAGCAACATATTGACCAAGATCCGAATTTTTGACTTCTGCATCAATATACTCTTTAACCTTGTTCTCTTTTCCACTAATAGCACGCATAACGTACCATTTAAATTCTGTTGACTCAGCCACTTTGACCTCCATTGATTAATTTAAAACAGTTTTCCGTAAACGAATGTCATAATTGATTCAAAACTCAAATCCATAAGCCATACAACCATTGCGAGAATGATGGAAGCTACCAAAACCACAATAGCACTATTAGTCAGTTCAGTGCGCGAAGGCCATGAAACTTTTTGGACAAGTTCTAAATACGACTCTTTGATATAGTTTATTATCTTCATATATAAATAGAATTTGCACGGGCAGAGAGGCTCGAACTCCCGACACCTGGTTTTGGAGACCAGTGCTCTACCAACTGAGCTACGCCCGTATTTTAAGTAAACAAGTAATCAGAAACAAGTAAACAAGCTACGGCATTAACCGTTTACTTGTTTACTCGTATACATGTTTACTATTGATTAGTCTAACAATTCTGTAATCTGACCTGAACCTACTGTACGTCCACCTTCACGGATAGCGAAACGTAAACCTACGTTACAAGCTACAGGGTAGATAAGAGTTACAGTTAATTCCAGGTTGTCACCCGGCATTACCATTTCAGTTCCTTCTGGCAAAGTGATTTCACCGGTTACATCCAATGTACGGATATAGAACTGTGGACGGTAGCGGTTGTGGAATGGAGTGTGACGTCCACCTTCTTCTTTTTTCAGGATATAAGCTGCAGCTTTGAAAGAAGTATGAGGAGTTACTTTTCCCGGGTGGGTAATAACCATACCACGTTTGATACTTTCTTTGTCGATACCACGAAGCAATAAACCTACGTTATCACCAGCTTGTCCATCATCAAGAATCTTACGGAACATCTCAACACCTGTTACAACAGATTTAAGAGCGCTTGAACCTAATCCAATAATCTGAACTTCTTCACCTGTTTTGATTTTACCAGTTTCGATACGACCTGTAGCAACTGTACCACGACCAGTGATAGAGAATACGTCTTCAACAGGCATCAAGAATGGTTTGTCAACAGCACGTTCTGGCAATAAAATCCAGGTATCAACTGCATCCATCAACTCCATAATTTTATCTTCCCATTCTGGAACGCCGTTCAATCCACCAAGTGCTGAACCCTGAATAACAGGAGTATTGTCACCATCGAAATCATAGAATGAAAGCAATTCGCGCATTTCCATTTCTACTAATTCCAACATTTCAGGATCGTCAACCATATCACATTTGTTCATAAAGATAACCAAACGTGGTACGTTTACCTGACGAGCTAATAAAATGTGTTCGCGTGTTTGTGGCATAGGACCATCAGTTGCAGCAACTACAATGATAG
>JBAXMR010000122.1:0-15000 GCA_037134195.1 Paludibacter sp.
TAAGAGGCAATGAATTGATAAATGTTCAGATTATATTTTCACAAGCCCTAAGGGCATAAATCCCTGATTTATATTGATTCTTAACCCTTAGTAGAGAGAATAAACTACCTGATTTCCCCCTTATTTATTTTTAACGCTTAACTAAACGACATTGCATTATAATTGAAACTACATTAAATTTGACACACCTTAAGATGCTTTTTTACTTGTTTAAGTGATTTATATACTAACAATTATTTACAATTTGTGTTCACTTTGAGCGCACAACCAGTGCAACCGCCACATTTATCAGCAGGACTTGGTTTACGTGTAATGGTTTTGTAGGTTCTCCAACCAACATAACTCAAAACCGTCAATCCAATTATTAAAACTATTATATCTTGCATAAAAAACTGTTTTTTCTTCTTATTCCCCTTTTGGGGTTAGGGGTCATCCAAAAAGTTGAAATACACCAAAAGCCATAAACCCGGCCAGCACCATACTATAACTTGCTGCAAATAATGCCCAACCCCAGCTGTTTGTCTCATTTTTGATAGCGACAATTGTTGCCAGACAAGGGAAATAAATAAGCACAAATAGCATCATTCCCAACGCAACAACGGGTGTAAATGAGGGTTCTCCATTGGGTTTTATTTCCGATTGAAGACGCTGAGACAACGAACTGACTTTCGCATCGCTCGACCCGGTATATAATACACTCAACGTACTCACTACAATCTCTTTAGCCGCTACACCCGAAAGCAACGAAACACCAATTTTCCAGTCGAAACCCAGTGGTGCAATGGCCGGTTCTATAAAATGACCAATCTGACCAATATAGGATTTTTCTTGTTGTGCCATTTGTTGTGCTGGAGTCATTTTTCCTACATGTTCCGGTTGAGGATAATACCCTAAGAACCATACAATAATAGAACCAATCAGAATAATCGTTCCCATTTTCTTTAGGTATTGTTCGCCTTTTTCCCAGGTATGCATCACCATCGATTTCATAGTTGGAACGCGGTAAGGCGGCAATTCCATCACAAAAGGCGTTTCATCTTTATTAAACATAAACCGTTTTAGCAGTCGGGCAATAATAACTGCCAATGCTATTCCTGTCATATATATTCCAAACAAAACCATTCCGGCGTGACTTGGAAAAAAGGCTCCCGCCAGCAATAAATAAACCGGTAAACGAGCACTGCACGACATCAGTGGATTAATCAAAATGGTTATCATACGGCTGTTTCGGTTTTCGATAGTTCGGGTAGCTAAAATAGCCGGTACATTGCAGCCAAAACCCATAATCAGCGGAATAAATGATTTGCCGTGAAGCCCCATTTTATGCATAATTTTATCCATGATAAAAGCAGCACGAGCCATATAGCCCGAATCTTCCATCAATGAAATAAAGAAATAGAGTATAAGGATATTCGGCAAAAAAACAATCACCCCTCCTACTCCACCTATGATTCCGTGAACCAACAAATCGCGTAACGAACCGTCAGCCATGTTGTTTTGAATCATATTTCCAAGCCAGTTTACACCAGCGCCAATCCAGTCTTTCGGATATTGTCCCAAGGTAAAAGTGGACTGAAACATGGTAAAAATAAACAGTAAAAAAATCGGATACCCCCAGTATTTATGGGTAACAACCGCATCAATTCTGGAAGTTCGTTTATGTTTGTGTTTTTTTCTGCCATCAATAAGCGTTTCTTTCAATGCACCGGCAATAAATCCGTATTTTGCATCGGTAATAGCCGATTCAGGGTCTTCTTTAAGTTCAGTCCGAAGGCGTTTCAGCTCCTTGTCGCGAAGACTAATAATTTCGTCATAATTAGGAAGTTCTTTGATAATACTATCAACTTCTATATCTTTCTCAAGCAATTTTATAGCCAGAAAACGGGTAGAATACAAATCGCGTAAGGATGAATTCCGGGCAATGGGCACCTTCAGTATCTGAATGCTTTTTTCTATCTCCGGACCGTGATTGATATGAATATGGTGAGCCGTTTCGTGGACTTTATGAACACCTACAAAGTCAGATGCATTGTGCTTCTTTTCGTGCTGATGGTGCATTTCAATCCGGTGATGAAATTCATCAATCAAACTATCTTCTTTGATTGAAGGAATAAGAACTCCCTTATTATCAATCACTTCGCTGCCTTCGTACAATTTTATAGCAATACGAAACAATTCATCGATGCCGATTCGTTTTTTGGCAACGGTAGGAACAAAAGGTATTCCGAGTAGCTTTCCAAGGCTTTTATAATCGAGTTTATCGCCGCTGATTTCAAATTCATCATACATATTGAGTGCCACAATGGTGCGCACATTCATATCAATAAGCTGGGTAGTGAGGTAGAGATTTCGTTCCAGATTAGTGCTGTCAACTACATTAACAATAATATCCGGCATTTTTTCAGTAATGTACTGTCGAACGTATTTCTCTTCTGGCGAATAAGCTGACAATGAATAGGTTCCGGGCAAATCGACCAATGTAAAAGTATAGCCATTAAATTCAAATTCGCCTTCTTTCGACTCCACTGTTACACCACTGTAATTCCCCACATGCTCATGACCACCCGATGCAAAATTAAACAGGGTCGTTTTCCCGCAATTCGGATTACCAACCAACGCCACACAGATATGTTTACGTTGATTCAAAGCCATGCGGCGAACTTCTTCCTCGTCAATAAATGCAGCCTGATCTATTGTTGCAGCTTTCAAAGTGCGGGCTTCCTCCTCGCTTATCACTTCAATAAGTGCTGCTTCGCTTCGACGCAATGAAACCTCATAACCCATTACACTGTATTTGATCGGGTCGTTGAGTGGTGCATTCAGAATAGCTTTCACAACCTTCCCTTTCACAAAACCCATTTCTACAATGCGCTTGCGAAAGCCACCATGCCCCATTACCTTAACGATGGAGGCTTTTTCACCTGTTTGAAGTTCGGATAATTTCACTTAAAAGCCTTATTTCAATTTTGCTGCAAAGATACCTATTTATAATGATTCTAAAGAGTTTTTGTTCAAAATCTGGTATAAAAAAGAGGCATTTAAAATAACTTTCACTTGATTTCTAAAATAAAAAACTGGTATCAATGATATTGCTAAAAACATTTTTTAAATATTGGTATAGGCACTTAGACCGCCCACATTATTTATCTGATTATATGTGTTTTAATTTGTGTATTTTGCTCAAATGTGTTTATAAAACACATTTGTCATTTGAAAACAAAAACCCTGAATGGGTTTAATTATAATAACCCCCGGTAAGCGAAGCGTAACCGGGGGATTATGACTCACCACAGATACGCAAGCCCGAAGTGGGTTGAATGTTGTTATGAAATTGATGTTCAACCCACTTCGGGGTTGTATTTGTTAAGTTATTTATAAGCTCCGGTGAAGCTTGCGAAACCGGAGCTTATGCACATTTAACTCCTTCGGAGTTATTTTTGAATTTAATTTTTATAAATTAGGGCGGCCTAAGCGCCTATACCAAATTAAATATATATTCTCCATGCCCACCATTGTCTCTTCTTCAAATAATCCAAATTAGCATCGTGCCGATATGCCTCCCGCTCAAAGGAAATATTCAGATAGGCTTTCATTTTGTTTCGGTATTTAATCAAACCTACGGCGTACTCAATCAGATAGACCACATAAAACGGCAAAACCAGCAATTCAACTTGCTGACGAATATGAATCCGCTCGTGATTCATTATGCGTTTATCCTGTTTCAAAGCCTTCTCCCTGAGAATAATAAACGGAAACAGGGTAATGCCCGAAATATGCAGTTTTCTGATTTGAGGTATGATAAGTATCATAATTTTTCAGCCATTTTTTCAGCCAATTTTTCAGCCAGAACATCAATATCATCTTTTCGGGCAAGCTGATTTACCCATTCATAAGGAATACTCTCAAATCCATACAGTAATCCTGCCAAACCTCCTGCTACAGCTGCTGTTGTGTCGGTGTCATCACCTAAGTTTACAGCCTTTAATACCGCTTCAGAATATGTTTTTGAGTTTAATATGCACCACACAGCAGCTTCAAGGGTGTCAATGACATAGCCCGACGATTTGATTTCATTTACTGACAACAATGCAATATCCTGATCAAGGAGTATAGAAAATTGTAGCCGTTCTTCAACTTTAGCATCTGTTGATTCAAAAAAATCAGCTATATCTTTTTGTGTCAATTTGTATGCTTCCCGGCAATTTTCTCCATTTATCAGATATTCAGCAAATTTCAAATAAAACAAACAGGCATACGCCGACCGAATATGCGGATGCGTAAGAGCCGATACATCCCATATCACTTCAAACTGCTCTTCAATATTCTTTCCCTTAATATAAAATAACAACGGAAGAATACGCATAAGCGACCCATTCCCGTTTGAATTTTCATCGCTTGTTGATTTTAGAGCTTTTAGGGCTTCAACATCTTTTAGCCACACTAACTTTCCTAATTGATATATGGATGAATTGGTGGTTATACCAATATCGAAAACTTTGCCGTATGGTGTCCAAACGTACCCACCTCTCCAATTGACAAAAGAACCGGCAATACTTAATAAATGTGGCATTCCCCAATTTGAAAGTACTTCTGCCAAACAAAAAGTAAGCGAACTATCGTCCGACCAGGTTCCTTTGGGTTGGTTGTGTGTTCCAAACTCCTGCATAGCTGTGACTGGATTTTTCGCAAGGTATTCTCTGGTTTCAAACTCCACAGGAACACCCAAGGCATCGCCTACAGCTACACCGAATAAAACGGATTTAATTATTTTTATATCCATAAATTTTCAATTCAATCTTTCTTTCAGGTTCTCGTCATTAATCAATAAACCAACCAACATTTTGTTATGTTGTTCCAGTTCTTCTTCATTCAAATCTGAGATACTAAATGTATGTTCTTTTTGAAACTGATTCCACAGTTCGTATGGAAAATTGTTTGTTTTGTAGTTTACACCCCAGCTACGATATAACACATATTCCATTGAATCAGGATCAATAGTATCATAATCATCAGGTGTCCAGTTCATTCTTATCGTGTTGACAAATTTCACATCCACTTGAACCATAATGTATTCATCACTTTCATCTGGTATATCCTTATCAAAAATATAAATTGATTCACTTTCAAATTCAAACGGTGCAGGCGGTATCCATACACATTCATTGCAATGTGTATTTATAAACAAAGAGATTATTTTCTGATCATTGGTGCAAATCTCATAAATTTCAACTGTATTTTCCACAGTTTTCTCCCGACCATCAAACACATTAAAATCAAACGACATTAGTTTGTGATACAGTATATGATAACCATCGTGTTTAGTCACTAAATTTTGCAAAAATGCAATTGCTGCCTTATCACTGTCTAATTGGATTGGGTTTTCGGGGATTAATCCGTAAGTATCAAGATTCATGATGATAATTTCTTAAGTTTTTTACTACTTCCAGTTCAACACAAAGTCTTCCTGTTCAATTGTTTGAGGTGACATCACGTTAGCAATGGAAGTAGTACGCTTCAGGTATTCAATATAGTCAAATACATTTTCATTACTGGCGTAACCGTGACGCTTCAGGAAGCAACCTACTACTGTACCTGTACGGCCTATTCCACCCCAACAATGTACATAAACCGTTTTATTCTGAGCTATAGAACTGTCAATCAGTTCTAATATCTCAGTCATTCGTTGGCGGGTAGGTATGCGCACATCCACTATGGGCAGCCGATGCGTTTCTACACCATACTGCTTCAGATAAGCGGAGTAATCATCAAAAGGCTCACCGGCACGATTGGTTTCGGTGGCTTCCATCAGGTTGATAACTACCTTTACACCGACCTGCACCAAGCCTTGAAGTTTACGGGTGCTTTCGGCTTTGTCTAAGGCAGCAGGTAACTCTCCGGCTATCAACTTGCCGGGAATTACCCAATAGGAACGTTCGAAGGGGAGGATGGGCATAGGAATTTCAGTTTTATAGTTTTGGTAAAAAATTTTCTTCAAGACACCTTGCACTTTTTGCATTATTTGCACTTCTGTCTCCAACTGTTGTAATCCACAAATCTGTCCACTCAGGAATTGGTTTTAAGGCTTTTCGGTAATCATTTGATAAAGAATAAAATACCATTTCGTCACTTATATCATTCTCTTGTAGGTATTTATTTACAGCTTCACGAATACTAGTATTGTTATTTCTTGTCCATAGTGGTTTTCTACCTATTTCAAAATGATAATCAATAATGTAATCTCTAAATTCTAGTAAGCCATAAAAACCTGACACAATCAAAATATGCAAATTAGATTCTTTATTTTTTTGCATATAAAGATTGAAAAGTGATTGTTTATAGAAATTTCTTCCAGTATATCTTTCAATTGCAGGCAAATATAGTGGTGTTTCTAATTTTTCTCTAAAATAGTCTGCATCTACAACTCCTCGACCAACTCTACCTTTATTAAAGTAATTTGGCTCTCCAATAATCAAATCTCTATACTGAGCAACTCGTTCAAGTCTATCATTGATTAGACTGTTGTAAATATCTGGATTATTAAAGTAGTATTTTTCAGGAATAGGAATATCCCGACCTCCAGTTACTTTTGAATCTGAGCAAGCAATAATCAAAAGTTTCTTTTTGTCTTTATCTTTTATTTTATCCCAATCCAATTTATCACTTATGGTCTTAAATGAATCATTTCCAGAGATATTATTAGATTTAGATAATTTTTTATTTTGTTTTTCTGCAAAAATATCACTTTTAGGCACATTGGGTGTTGGTTTTACATTTGATAAGTCTATACTTTCAATGTTTCCAGTAAACTCAATTGTGAATTCATTGAAATTTCTGTTTTCGCTTACAATTCTTGCTCCACAATGAGAAGCATTTCTCATTGTATTACAAATTGCTGCAAGTCTGTTACCCCAAGGTGCAGTTTGGTCTATTCTTTCACATTCTAATCGCACGTCTCGTGCCGTCATAGTTCGTGTACCTCTTTCATAAAGATTTAATATAGCAGTAAAAATAGTTGGCCTAAGGTTTCCACCTTCAGCAATTTTGGTGTTTAAACAGTTTATAGTCATAATATTGCGCATAAATTAAGTAAGTTTATTTTATTTTTTACCTTGAATATTCAGCAATCCAACATTTGAATTAAAGAAATTTTGAATTAAAAGACTTTCTGTTGTGTGATTTATTTCTTTTATCTCTTCTTTTGTGAGATTTAGAAAACATCTTTCCGAATAAAGGCTAAAAGGAATAAAGGCTATTAAAACTTCAGACCTTAAATGAATTATATTGAAAAACTCATTTATTTGTATTTCGTTTCTATTCATCCAAGCATCAATCCAGTGATTATGATTTTGATCATCACATCTTATTGTATTGTTAATATGGCGTGCTAAAGTACCTAAATGGTATGCATGACTTCTTTTCCACCTCCCACCTTTTTGATTGGATTTACCAATATATGTAGTTCCGAGAGTGTCCCGAATAAAAGCAATATACAAATGAGGTTCATTTTTTATACTATTGTATTTTGTTTGAGCTTCACTTGAAAGAAAAAATCCTTTTTCATCAAAAACGGCATTCAATGGATTATTCGGTATGGTTTTAAAAAGAACTACTGAGTTATTTTCTAAATATTGTTTGATATTCTCAACAAGATTAAATCCTTTTCTAATATCATTTCTAGTTTTTATATACATATTATAAGTTATTTAATTGTTCATTTAACCATTCTCCTTTGTGAAAACCGTACCTATCTCTCCAATTGACATTCGGTATTTGGGGTATATTATTTCCATAATTAATAGCATTTCTGTAAATTGTTGATAATAGGTCAATATCAACATTTCCAACAAACTGTTGTAATATATTTTGATTATGCCATATTTGCCGAACATTATGACCATTATTAAATTCTCTCATTGTCAAATTATAATCAGGGATTAAATCAGTATGCTTAATCCAGCCAAACAATGCAGATAATATCATAATATCTGCATTTGGTTTTAGCCAATTTTGTTCAGAAACTCTTGAGTAAAGTCTACCTTTATTGAGTTGCCAAGCTGGTAAACACATATTCCAATTTAAATCCTGATTAAAAAGTTGAATCATTTCTTGTCTTGCAATGAGAAGCTCATTGTTGAACGATAAATCTTCCAGTGTACTTGGATTAAAGATAGTTGGATTTTGTTTTGATCCAGAACAAGTGATTAGGTAAGCCATATTGAATTATTTTTTAGTTATTACTATTGTTCTTTCACACCCCAAAATTATTAATTTATTTTGAAATGTAAATTATTTTCTCTGAAAATTAATTAAAGGGTTTAATTATACCCCACTTTCACTGCCCGTTTACTCATTAAGCGTTCTTCCTCGCAGTAAGCCAGCAGTTCGTCAATGTTGGCACGGTTGCCGCTAATCACTTCGTTGATAATGGCTTTGCGGGCGATATTATCAATTTCGCCACCCGAGAACTGGAAACGGTCAGCCAATGTGGCAGCCTGCTCGTTGGTCAGCCAGTTCAGCTTGCTTTTCCATATATGCTTTTTGGCTTCTGCTGTGGGCAGGTCAAACTTCAGCTTAAACAGAAAGCGGCGTTCAAAAGCGGCGTCCAGATTATCCACCAGATTGGTGGTTGCTACAATAATTCCTTCGCTTTTCTCCATTTGCTCCAGAATAATGTTCTGAATGGCATTTTCGGTCTGTGCAGTGTTGGAAACTCCATTGTCCTTGCGTTTTCCCAACACGGCATCGGCTTCGTTGAAAAGCAGAATGGGTTTCTGTTTACTTTTGCGGCACAAACGTGCATAATCGCTGAACACGGCTTTAATGCGTTTTTCGCTTTCGCCAAACCACATCGATTTTGTCTGACTGATATCCACATACAGAATATCACGGCCGGTGGCTTTGGCAATCTGGTACACCGATTCAGTCTTGCCGGTACCGGGTGCACCGTAAAACACGGCGGCAACTCCTTTAGGCATAGCCATTTCCTGCAAGCGTTCCTGCATAGCCGTGAATTTATCCTGCGTCAGACTTTCCCTGAAAAAATCAATTTGCTTTTGCAGCTTTTCCTCAAAGTAAAGTTCTTTGGCTGCAACTGATTCGGCAGTTATTACATCTCTAAGCGTCTGCTTTTTAATAAATATTTCGGCATCCTGACCAAGCATTAATTCGATAGTAGATGAAGTAAGTACAAGGCGAATTTCACTTACAAAAGCTCCGGGTATTATATTGATAAGATTTTCCTGAATCAATTGACTGGTATTTTCGGTTATTTCTCTTATTTTCCTGATTCTCATTCGCTGTGAATCATAAATATCCCGAATAGTGATTTCCATAGCTGTTTCGCCACCCTGAACCATGTCATCGCAAATTTCATACAACAATATACGATTTGCAATCGATATGCCTTTATCAATCAGTTTTTTAATCACTTCCACTTGTGGGTTGGTACTTTCCAAATAACCGACTTCGTCAACCAATTGATTGTTGGTTATTTTTTTTTCTGCTCTTTCTTTAATAAGATCCGAGACTTCACTACAAAACTCATATATATCCATTGGTTCGGATTTTGTAGCTTCTTCCAACGACAGATTATTGAAAATAGCTTCTAATACATCATTCCGTACCATCATAAATCTAAAATTGGGTCTGGGCACACTTCTTTCATTGCGTTGGTCGTATTCAGACTTTATTATCTTTTTATCGATTAACGCAACAAGATCTGATCGGTATTGAACAAATTTGGAAGATTTTAAATTAATTTCTCGCAATAAGTCTATTAAATCACAAGCAAACCCCATATACTGTTGAATATAAATAATAGAAAACAGCCAGACTTGTTGCTCTGTAATATGTAAATAATCGGCTAATTGCTGGCTTTCTTCCTGGATAGTTGCAGTGATTTCGGGTTTAAGTTCTGACTCGTAGAGTTTATCAGAGATTTTCTGAATGGTTTCCAACACATTGAAAGACAAAGCTGTTTGTTCCATATTATATTGATTTTTAAATAATTACAAATAAATAATTATAAATATATTGTAGCACATAGAATTTTGTGGTTGTTTATATCAAAAACAACTACCAATAACTCTTGAAAAATGGAAGTGTATTATGAAACCGAGAATTTTAAGGTTCTAATCGCCCGACATCGTGTGTTGAAAATGTGGAAGATAAAGTTGGTTGATGCCATGATGAATAATAATTGGATAAAGTAAAATTCTCAATTGCAACTATACGAAATTCAATTTAATTATCTAGGTTATTTAACCACATTTATATTAAAAATTCCAATTTGTCAACACATAAATTGATATATAATTAAATATCAACAAGATGACATTGTGTTAATGTCAGGTGCAGTCTATTAAACCGCACCTGATTTCTGATAATTTGATTTGTAAATAGGATTAATTGTTATTAAAATATGAATTTATAATTGTTTTTGCACTATAGGCATCAGATGAATCTTCAATCAAAAAAAGTAGCAACGCATTCGGAGTAAGTTCCAAATAATAATCTTCGAATGTTTCTGATTTTCTGACGGTTATCAATAGGTTGCTTATCAACTCACTTTCACCGTCAAGAATTGCTTCCATTTCTGAAGTTGAGTTTTCTGCTAATTTTAAGATAGGTTTAAAACAATTGTTGAACGAGCATCCGGTTTTCCAACCAATAAGCACATCGAACATGTTATATAAAAGGATGCGGTCAATAAGTCGGAGCTCGTATTCAGTAAGTTGCTTTACAGCAATCAAATCAGCATTTGTGATTTCTAAATTTGTTACTGTATTCACTAATTGAGTATAATTTATACTTTCATCAGTCATATAGTCAACCAGTTCACGAACTGAATGGCAGAATTGGAAGATATTCATTGGTTCATTCAGTTCATTGCTTAGCGTAATGGTGTTATTTAGAATAGCTGTTGATAGAATTGAATTGATTTTATAATTAACGGCCTTACTTTTTGATGAATTTGATGGGAGTTGAGAACTAATTTCTTTGCATTGAACCATTTCATTTAATGCTGTTTGAATAGTTGTTGATTGTTTCTGATTTACATGGAGGTATTTGGCAATTTCTTCAAGATTCACATCAATTCCAATATAATCAAGTATATAAATCACACAAAATATTGGAATATTGGTTTCGTTAATATTCAGGCAAGCTGCAAGTTTTGCTGCCTGAGGAGCAATGGTTTTTAGAGTTTTTGGTGATAAGCTCGAATTTTCGAGTTTATCAGTTACATTTTTAATTAATTGAATAAGGTTGATGGAATTTGGAATAGTTGTTTGTGTCATAATTTTTAATTTTGTGGGTTATTAATTTGTAAATTATGTATGAGAAAAACCTTGGATATTGGGCGTGAAAGGGGTGGTCATTAAATTGATTTAATGAGATTTATAAATGTATAGTATGTCAAAGATCGTATTTTTAGGCACGAAAATTTTGGTCATGGCTGAAAGCTATGTCCATAGAAAATATAATTAAGAAAGATTATGAAAGAAAAGAAGTGAAATTATGAAAGGAAAAATAATTTTTTTTGTGGAAAAATTTTATTTTTATTGGCATAAATTTATTAAGAATGTTTTAAATTGAATACAAAGATTAAAAAAATATTTGAAACTTCCAAACAAATTAAGATAAATCGTTAGATGATTAGGGTTTATATTCTAATTCCATATTTCTACACACTTCCTCTCTCCTACCACTGTACTTCTTAGCTACTAATACTGTGTATCGTCCGATGATCCTCCTATGCAACAAAGTGATTATTCTGTATTAGCAGAATGCTATTTAATTAATATATTTCAAAAAAATGTAGAGCCGCCAAGCATGGCGTCTGTACGATAAAATTATTTTAAATCGATAATTAGTTAGCTTTGTAAATGTTATTTTTTATTGAGACACCAAGCATGGCATCTGTACAGCTATTTAAATTTTTATCCGTTCACCATATTGTAAAATCTGATTTACAATAGGTACACTTATATTAAATTCATCTTTACTGAAAGCGTGTGGCTCTATCAAAGTTTCTTCACCTTTACGAATAATCATCAGTTTTACATCTGTTTCGAAAGTGTGGCATTCAGTATCATTCAATACAATAGCAATATCGATATCGCTGTTTTCGTGTTGACTTCCTCTGGCATAAGACCCAAACAACCATGCTTCGGAAAAGTCTAATTTTGCTTTTCGTACCCGCTTCAGGTATTCACGGCTTAGTTTTAAAGCATCTCTTTTATCCATTGTCTGCAATTTTTTATTTTTTCAATCCATTCAGAAGTAAAACTATCTGTACAAAGTAAATAAAAACTTTGTTTATAATCATCGTATCGGGCGTTGATATTGAAACGTGATATACTGTCGAAAATAATTTGTTGCGACATATCCAATTTAATATCGGCCTTTTCGCAAATCCTTCTCAAATCGTGTATGAGTGGTGGATATTCTCCTTTTGATTTGACATACAAAGCTTTAATTAGTTTCTCAATTACTAAATGCCCCATAAACAACGACCAACTATAATTTTTTGTTTCGTACAAATCATTCATTGTTTTAAAATCCTTCTCTGAACTTTCAATCCAATAATTAACAATTCGATCTTTGTCAAAGTTGTGTGAATTATATTCTGGTTTTGGCTCGCTGGCTATTTGATTTGTATTTATCAATGTCAATTCAATTCCAGTGTTTTGTATTTCCAAAGCGAAGGGATTTGTAGCATTGAAGTCTTTTTCGCTGATTGGATGTGGCTCAATGCGTAAATCAACTTTTCGCCTGATTCTCATCAATTGCATTTGCGTATCAAAAAAATCAGTCATATTTCCCAATACAATGGCAATATCTATATCACTGTCTTCATGTTCGTTGCCTTTTGCATATGAACCAAAAAGATAGGCTTTTTTCAGCTTCAAATTTGATGGTATCAACTTTGTAAAACATTCGGCTGTTTCTAAAATTGATTGATTAACCATGTTACAACAATTTTTGTTTCCTGCAAAGATAGATTGTTTTCAGGTTTTAAACAATAGCTATAGAAAATGTATTCCTGTTTTCTCTGTTCTTCCTCTCTCCTACCTATGTACTTCTTAGCTACTAATACTGTGTATCCTCCGATGACCGTCCGATGCAATAATGTGATAACAATGTGCCACCTGTGTGATAACTCTACGATTTATTTATCCTATATTTGTTGTTGGAATCTTAACTGATTAGTGCTTGTCGCTAATATTATCCGGAAAATCTGCTTAATATATGTCAGAATATCACAAAATGCTAATTTGTTATATAGCAGCCAGTTGCTTACTCCATTAAACAAAAAACCTCACAAAACAGAGCTCGTGAGGTTTATAATTGTTCTGACTACTATCAGAATTTCAGTTCCTGAACCTTTAATCCGATATTTCCTTTTACATTAGCCTGAATACGAACCGCTCCCGGCACTAAACTGAGATTAGTTACACTTATGCTGTTCAGTTTTCCCTGCAACGATACGCCATCCATTATGCTGTAGTTAGCCATCATCTTGTTTACGTCAGCTTTCATCGCTTCGATATTATCTTTTACCGGGTAAGTCAGATACGGGCTGAGTTGTTTCAGAATCATTCCGTGGAGCAACCATCCGGCAGTTTTTACCAACGCATCCGATGTTTTTACTTCAAACTCAGGTTCGGTTATTTCAACGGCTGTTTTTTCAGCATTATAGGTCAGATTTCCGGTAAAATAAATGCGTCCCTTGAGTGAGCCCGTTACATCAGCCATAAAAACAGCTTTACCTTCGCTGCCATAAAGAGATAAATCGGTAATCGTAATTGTCTTACCACCCTGCTCAAATGTTTTGCCGGCCAATTGTTTCTTGGCAAGTTCGGCTATTTTATCAAAAGTCACATCAGCACCAATATTCAGGTTGAACTGCTGAGCCGGACGATTCACATACTTGAAAGCGGGCAATGCCACGGTAGCATTTGGAGTAGGTTGAGCACCAATAAACGACTCAATCTGAGCATACATGGCCAGTGACATATTCAGTTTATTAGCTGTGGTGGTAAATGGTGACACATAAATATCTTTTGGAGTGATACGCAACCATACATTATTATCCGCGTTTACCTGACGTGGTTTTTGAGCTTCTGTCCATGCCATCGAAATGTATTTTTTTAAGTCAATCATATCACTCAATGATTTATCTATCTGATTGGAAATCAGCTTGTCGCATTGCGATAATGCCAAACTTGCAATCGGTGTTACCGGTACATTTACTCCAACAACACTTATTTTAGGAGTTTCAATCCATTCGTACCCTGAACCGGTGGTTTTTGAAATCAATTTCCAGTTTTTATCAATACTTATGGTTGTTTTATAAGTCAACGCAATGCTTCCGTTAGCTTCGTATTTGTCGCCAATGGTATATCCGAATTTCTCCACTTTCCATGCAAATCGAGACCACACTTTAAGTGGTACACGGTATTCAATTACATTATTGTTGATGGTAAACGTGAAATTCTGAACTTTCGAAATTCTAACTGATAAATCTTTATCGGTCAGGTTACTACCTTCAAAAATCACTCCGTTCATTTTTTTATTTATTGTAGCTTCCAGTTTTTTCACATCCAGTTCAACCGACAAAGGCAGTTCCGAAATCGCAGGTGCCAGACTGGAAGGCAGATACGATTCTTTTGGTTTTTCAATCTGAAGGCTTGTCTTACACGAATTTAGTGTCAGCACCAATGCCGCAAACGGCAATAATAAATTAATTTTTCTCATCTAAATATGTTTACTTAAACCATTAAAATGTTCAACCCACTGTGGGGTTGTGTTTCTGAGGATATTTTCATCCCCCGGTTTCGCTTCGCTTACCGGGGGTTATGCATAATTTAACTCCTACGGAGTTTTAAATACTTACTTAAAGTTTCTCTTTCTGATATAGTTTAACCTGTCTATTTGATTGCCTTGTCTACTTGTCTACTTGTCTACTTGTCTACTTGTCTACTTGTCTACTTGTCT
>JBAXMR010000123.1:0-14961 GCA_037134195.1 Paludibacter sp.
TTTTGCATGTACAAAGTTACAAAATAAATTTACTTGTTCTAAGCAGATAAGCAATTAAATATATTTAGAATCCCTACTCCTACTTCCATATAAGGTTCTTTTCCCATTTGGGATGTTACAGCAGGTAACTGAAATAAATTAGTACTGAGTGTCGGGTTATTTCTATCATTCAGACTTCCGTAAAATCCCCGAAACGAAATAATCTCTCGTAATTTTAATGCCTTAATTAATGGAATTTGATTCAAAATGAGACCATGCAGGTTGTAATTTATATGCCATTCCAGGTATTGGTCGGTAATAAATTCCAGCGGATTCATCATAGCAAACGATTCATTTTGAATTGTGTAGGTCAGATTTGCACTCGGACTAATCAGAAGTGGGAATGGTGCTTTGGTCCATACTTTTCCGGCTTTTAAAATTACATTTACATTACCGGCGGATGAAAGCCAAAACCGTTGCTGAAAACCAAATTCGGTACGACTATATTCATAATCGGAATTAAGAATATTTTTTAACGCCAATGTATGCGACAAACTAAAAACCGGAACATCACGTTTAAAACTATAGCGTCGACTTGTGCTTTGGTAATACTTTTCGCCCGGAGCATAGCGCAACCGAAACTGCACTTCGCTTGTAGAATAGGAATTTAGGGATTGTCCTGAAGTATTGTCAATAAAAGAAATGTAGGGTGTTGCATATTCTGTTCGGTAGCGAAAATCAATTCCTGCTGAAAATTGCGAATAAAACTCACGGTTATAACTTAACTCCATTTTGCGCAGGAAGGTAATCTTATCATCGGGCAACCGTTTGAGTGAAAGCAGTATATTATCAGGAGTTGTATATAAATAATTCTGTCCGAGGCGGTTTAAATCGTAGAAATACGATGCACGCAGTGAATTTAAAGGAAATTCATTGGCTTGTTTTTCTTTTTTTACAAATGAATATTCCACTTGAGCCAGTCCCTTAAATTTTTGATCATTGAACCCATAAGCCAGGTATCCGTTTGCAAACCAATGGTCATTCAGTTTTGCTGTGCTAAAACCACCCACGCGTAACCGCAATCCTTCTACAGAATTAATACTGGCGGTGCTGTACACCGGACCGTAAGTAAATTTATTATCCGTTGCCGAAGTCTGAATATAACCGGTAAGAACTGTGGAAACAATTTTTTCAGAAATAGAGTAAAATGGATCTTTGCGCAATTGTTTCATCATTTTTTCTACCGAATTGGCTTTAATTGGAAGAGTATCAAGGCGATTATTCTGCCAAAATTCGGGAGTTTTGAGAGTAGCATCAGCCGTCATTGTTGAGTTTTCATTTCTATTGAAAATGCTGCTATCAGCGGGACAATTAAATGAGTGATGCGCATAGGTATTGGTTCTCCGTGCATAAAAGCCTTCCGCTTTGGGCAATAACGAAAACTCAATCACAATATTATCCTTTGTTAGCAAACGTGTGCCATCGGCAGCAGGTTCAAACTCCTGTTTGATGGCTAAATTCTGAATAAAATTCAGGTTGATACCTTTAGGAAGATTCAAAATAACTTTCCTCACGAAATTCGTAGAATCGAGCGTAATAAATAAATGCCCGACAAACCCGGATGCTTCGGGTAAAAAAGGTACAAAACCCAAATCCATACAGTCCACACCTGCAACCTTTACGGTATCCAGTATATAGTACTTGTAAAAATCTGGTCCTCCCACCGAAAGCGGACTGACAAAAGGCTTGAAAAACAAATAAATATCATTGTCGTAGATATTTACATCTTTAAAAGCTTCCTTCAAAAACTGATCCACCCCATTTTCTGACAGAAACTCATCAATGCCCGAACTTTTACGTGCCAACACCAACCGTTTCTCAGTCTGTGGCGATTTCCGGTAATAATACTCTTCCATCATATCCTTGGCTGAGAAAGGAAGAATCGGCTTTCCTGAAAGCTCCGAACTGTCGACATAATTAATCAGAAATCCATACTTATCGAGAATAGTTTTGTTTGTATTTTTCTTGAAATCGTTCAGAGCAATGGTAATCTGCTCATGATGGTCGTAGTGATAATAGGGTTTATCTAGCGGATTATTGCGTTTTTTGGAATTTATTACCCTGCGGACAAAGTCTACAGCCTTATTTCCTTTCTTGTGGTAGCGAAGGTTACGTTTCCGTACCACCACTTCCGACATGGCATAAGTACTACGATTAAGCTGAATTTTCAAGTTTAAAAGTTTGGGGTCAGTTAACGGGATGGATTTTTCGCAATAAGCAATAGATGAAACTACAAGTGTGTGTTTTCCAACAGGAAGTTTCAACGAAAACCGACCAATGTTATCGGTCGTTACTCCCACAGTAGTACCTTTAAGCTTTACCGAAACAAAAGGCAACGCTTCTTTTGTGATTGAATCTGTAACGATTCCTTTGATAATCGTCTGAGCATTCAGTTCAACAAAGTAACAATTCAAAAACATTAAAGAAACAAATATTAGAAAATTGTTTTTCAAGGTCAATTAGTATTATAAAATGATGCGTTGTAAATATTGCCTAATAAATTATTATAACAAACTGAAAATAGTTTTTGTTCGTATAGCAAGTTTTCTATCAACCTCCTCACTGGAATAACACGGTTGGTTATGCATAATAGGCATTATACAAGTTATAAGTATCTGATATATTGAATTATATATTTCAAAGTAAAGAAATGGAACGCTGATCGAAGATGCCGACTTGACGGCAATACACGGATTTAGCTGATTTGCACAGACGGAGTATTTCGACGTGCCGACTTGACGGTATAAAATGTAAATACGGATCAATAAAAGGATTTTATCCCCGATAAATCGGGTCTGATTTAAAGAACTAAGTCTTTATCATTAACTGCGTTGATCTTCATTTCGACATGTCGGAATAAAATCCGTTTTAGATCCGTTCTATCAGCGTTTTTCTGCGTTCTATTCTTACAAACATTTGAACTTATATAATGTCTAATGCAATTGAACCAGCAATAAGTTAAACCAATGAAGGCAATTAATCCCATATTGGCGCACAAACTGATACGGTATTTATTCATAGGTTTGTTTGCTTATTCGGTAAATAATAATAAGAACTAAAAACAGTAGTAATACTAAGAAACTGTTTAAAAATAAACGTTAATGTGACATTTCTTTTGGTGCACAGTTAGATATGAAATTCTCAATTTATGAAAACTCAAACTATCTTATTTTTAAACAGTTTCTAAGTTTTCTTCTTCCGTGTCCGCACACAAAAGCACTATTTTTTTCAAAGAAATACGAAATTGTTTCGTGATATTAAAATTCTTTGTATCTTCGTGGGCGAACACGGAAAAACAATTTCAGGCTAAATTTATATGCAAATCATTGATTATGTGATTTTTAATTAATTTGAAAAATTTAAACATTTTGGTTTTTCCTAAATCGTATAGGCACTTATGAATTGAGAATAGCTGATTTTTGCATTTTTATTCCTGGAACTTGTAAAATTCAGCACTTTATTGAATGAAAATAGATTTTCATAACAGTTAAATATTCAACCGTAATAAAATAAAATACCATGAAGAACTTTTTAGACGAAAACTTCGTACTGCAAACCGGAACAGCACAAAAACTGTATCACGAACATGCAGCCAAAATGCCGATTATAGACTACCACTGTCATTTAGTACCATCCATGGTGGCTAACGATTATCAATTTAAATCAATTACCGAAGCTTGGTTGGGTGGCGACCACTACAAATGGCGTGCAATGCGCACCAATGGTGTTGACGAGCGTTTTTGCACCGGAAAAGATACCAGCGATTGGGAAAAATTTGAAAAATGGGCTGAAACTGTGCCTTATACCATGCGTAACCCATTGTATCACTGGACACACCTGGAACTGAAAACAGCTTTTGGAATAGAAAAACTTTTGTCGCCAAAAACAGCCCGTGAAATATACGAAGAGTGTACAGCCAAACTTCTGACACCCGAATTCTCGGCACGCAACCTAATGCGCAAATACAATGTAGAAGCTGTTTGCACTACAGATGACCCTATTGACTCGCTTGAACATCACATTATAACCCGTCAGGATGGATTTGAAGTAAAAATGTTACCAACCTGGCGACCAGACAAAGCAATGGCTGTAGAAGTTCCGGCTAATTTCCGTACCTATGTTGAACAGCTATCCGATATTTCGGGAGTACATATTTCATCATACGACGATATGATTCAGGCACTGCGCAAACGTCAGGATTTCTTTGCCGAACAAGGTTGTAAACTTTCCGACCACGGTATCGAAGAATTTTATGCTGAAGATTATACCGATGCTGAAATCAAAGCTATTTTTAATAAAGTATTTGGAGGTAAGGGACTTACCCATGAAGAAATTCTGAAATTCAAGTCAGCCATGATGGTAGTATTTGCCGAAATGGACTGGGAAAAAGGCTGGACACAACAATTCCATTACGGAACTATTCGTAATAACAACACCCGTTTATTCAACAAATTAGGTGCAGACATTGGCTTTGACTCTATAGGAACTTTTAATACAGCAAAAGCTTTATCCAAATTTTTAAACCGCCTGGATTCACAGAATAAACTTACCAAAACTATTCTGTACAATCTGAATCCGGCTGATAATGAAATGATTGCCACCATGATAGGTAACTTTCAGGACGGAACTGTTGCCGGAAAAATTCAGTTTGGCTCAGGTTGGTGGTTCCTCGATCAGAAAGACGGCATGGAAAAACAGATGAACTCACTTTCGGTTTTGGGATTACTGAGCCGCTTTGTTGGTATGCTTACCGATTCACGCAGCTTCCTCTCCTACCCGCGTCATGAATATTTCCGTCGCACGTTGTGTAATTTGATTGGAAATGATGTGGAAAATGGTTTGCTTCCACATCAGGAACTTGACTTTATTGGTAAAATGGTAGAAGATATAAGCTACAATAATGCTAAGAACTTTTTCAATTTTTAAATAAATATTCATTTTGTATTTAGACTGTCACTAAATAACTATATTTGAATTGTTATTTAGTAATATTATTTTATACTTCTAAAAAAAAACACTACTTTTGGTCAACCAATAAAAAGCCATTAAATATTACAAAAAAAAGAAAACAATGAGTAAAAAAATTGTAACATTAGGAGAAATTATGCTCCGTTTATCAACTCCCGGCAACACCCGTTTTGTACAGTCAGATGTATTTGATGTTGTTTATGGAGGAGGAGAAGCAAATGTTGCTGTGAGCTGTGCAAACTACGGCCATGAAGCTTATTTTGTATCAAAACTGCCCAAACACGAAATTGGACAATCAGCCGTAAATGCATTGCGCAAATATGGCGTAAAAACAGATTTCATTGCCCGTGGAGGCGATCGTGTCGGTATTTATTATCTCGAAACCGGAGCGTCCATGCGTCCAAGTAAGGTTATTTATGACCGTGCCCATTCATCTATTGCAGAGGCTAAAGCTTCAGATTTCGATTTTGATGTCATCATGCAAGGTGCAGACTGGTTTCACTGGTCGGGAATTACTCCTGCTATCTCAGATTCAGCTGCCGAACTAACCAAATTGGCTTGCGAAGCTGCGAAACGCAACGGTGTTACTGTGTCGGTGGATTTGAACTTCCGCAAAAAGCTCTGGACGAAGGAAAAAGCACAATCTATCATGCGCCCGCTGATGCAATATGTAGATGTATGCATTGGCAACGAAGAAGATGCTGAACTTTGCTTAGGCTTTAAACCTGATTCAGATGTGGAAGGTGGACATACCGATGCAGAAGGTTACAAAGGTATTTTTACTCAAATGGCCGACGAATTTGATTTCAAGTTTGTAATTTCAACATTACGCGAATCTTTCTCTGCAACTCATAACGGTTGGAAAGCAATGATTTATGACGGAAAAGAATTCTATACTTCAAAACGCTATGACATTGATCCGATTATCGACCGAGTTGGTGGTGGTGACTCATTCTCAGGTGGTGTTATTCACGGTTTGCTCACCAAGCCAAATCAGGGCGAAGCATTGGAATTTGCTGTAGCAGCTTCGGCATTGAAACACACAGTTAACGGTGACTTCAATCTTGTATCTATCGAGGAAGTAGAGGCTTTGTGCGGTGGAGATTCAAGCGGACGGGTACAAAGATAAATTCATTTACTATTTTTTCAATTACAATTTACCATTACATTGATAATGATAAGTAAATGGAAAAATAGTAATTGTTTAGTTTTTAAATAGTAAGTAGTAAATGACTAAATAGTAAATAATATTATGCGTTTTTCAAAAATTCAGGTAATGACAGCTATGAAAGAAACAGGTATGGTTCCTGTTTTTTATAATAGCGATATCGAAGTATCAAAAAAAGTAGTAAAAGCTTGCTACGAAGGTGGTGTGCGTGCATTTGAATTCACTAATCGTGGTGATTTTGCACACGAAGTATTCCGCGATCTGGTAAAGTATGCAACCAAAGAATGTCCCGAAATGATTATGGGTATTGGTTCAATTGTTGATGCTCCTACTGCTGCACTTTATATTCAAATGGGCGCTAACTTTATTGTTGGTCCACTTTTCAACCCTGAAGTAGCTAAAGTGGCTAACCGTCGTCTGATTCCTTATGCACCAGGCTGTGGCTCGGTTACCGAAGTTGGTTTTGCACAGGAAGCAGGTTGCGATATCTGCAAAGTATTCCCAGGCGATGTATTGGGAACAGGCTTTATTAAGGGACTAAAAGCTCCTATGCCATGGTCGAACCTGATGGTGACCGGTGGTGTGAAACCAGAAGAAGCTAACCTAAAAAGTTGGTTCGATGCAGGTGTAACCTGTGTAGGTATGGGCTCAAACCTTTTCCCTGCCGACATGATGAAAGCAGGCGACTGGGCAGGAATCACCAAACTTTGCAGCGATGCACTGGCTATAATTCAAAAAGTAAAGAACTAGTTTAGAGTTTTAATTCAAAATAAAATTATCACTTATCGCTAATAGTTTATCACTAATAATTAATCCTTAAATAAATATTTTATGTCACAATCAACCGCTGAAAAGATGACTGGGTATCGTTGGACCATTGTCAGTTTACTTCTTTTTTCAACGACTATCAATTACATGGACAGAAATGTAATTGGATATCTGAAAGATTACTTTTGTTCAACTGATGGTTTTGGTTGGTCATCAACTGATTTTTCCATCTTAACTTCTGTATTTACAGCATTTTATGCCGGTTTTACCTTATTTGCCGGTTTTATTATCGACAAAATCGGGACAAAAATAGGACTTGCAGCTTCACTAATCGTATGGTCGTTAGCAGGTATGGCAAGTGCTTTTATGGGAAAAGGTCTTTTCGGTCAGATTGCTGCCCGTGGTGTTTTTGGTGCAGGTGAATCAGGAAACTTTCCAGCTTCTATCAAAACTGTAGCCGAATGGTTTCCAAAAAAAGAACGTGCTCTGGCAACAGGTATTTTCAATTCCGGTTCCAATATCGGAGCTATGATTTGTGCATTGATTATCCCCGTTATTCTTGCTGCATGGAATCCTAATGAAGGAAACGGACTGTTTCTCGGTATTTTCCATGGTTGGCAAATGGCATTTTTGATTACAGGTTTAATCGGTTTTCTGTGGTTATTCTTCTGGAGTAAATTGTATAACACTCCTAAGTTCATGCTGGGAAAAGGCAAAATCAATCAGGCTGAATATGATTACATTCATGCAGACGATGAAGCTGTTCTTGTTGTTGATCCAACTGCTCCTGTTGTAAAAGTTCCATGGTATAAAATGCTGACATACAAGCAAACATGGGCATTTGTAGCCGGCAAGTTTATGACTGATGGTATCTGGTGGTTCCTTTTATTCTGGTTACCAACTTATATTAAACAACAGTTTTGCGTTGGACTTGATCCTGTGACCACCAAACATATTGTTATGTATTCTACCTTTGTGGTTTATGGTATAGCAATTCTGGGTTCTGTATTTGGAGGTTCTATCCCAATGATGTTTATGAATAAAGGTTGGCAAACATACAGAGCACGCATGACAGCCTTATTGCTTATTGCTTTCTTCCCATTGTTATTGATAGGAACTCAGTTTGCAGCAGGTTTTGGATTAGTGGCTGCTGTGGCAATTATCAGTATTGGTGGAGCTGCTCATCAGGCATGGTCGGCTAACTTG
Source organism: Paludibacter sp. (assembly GCA_037134195.1). Lineage (GTDB taxonomy): Bacteria > Bacteroidota > Bacteroidia > Bacteroidales > Paludibacteraceae > Paludibacter. Next base: position 8,150 of record JBAXMR010000123.1, read on the forward strand.
TTTACTACAGTATCAGATATGTTCCCTAAAAAAGCGGTTGGTTCAGTTACCGGTATCGGAGCTGCTGCCGGAGGTTTAGGCGGTGTATTGGTTCAGTTACTTGCCGGTGGTTTAGAAGATAAATATCGTATTTTGGGTATTATGCAAGCCAGTAAAGAAGGCTTGATTAAAGCCACACATTCAATTCCACTTGAAAAAGTAAAAATAGATAACCTGAAAGAAGTGATGGTTGATCCAACTAATATTGCCATGTTTGAGCATGCCAGACACCTGATTTCCACTAATGTATCTGTGGCTTATGGAATTATGTTTACAACTTGTGCCATGGCTTATCTTTTAGCCTGGGGTATAATGAAGATGTTAGTTCCTAAACATACAGTAATTACCGATTTATAATAGTTTGATAGTTTGATTAAATCGTGTATATGTCCCGACCCGTTTGTGTCGGGACTTTTTTTTACTCTTCAGATTAAACTATGGTATAAGTAATGGATTAAATGCGGATTTGTGAATTAATCTGGTCGGAAAACAGTACTACATTCAATTATTAGCCTTAAAAACGAATAATTATAATAAAACAATACATTTTCAACAAATAATTCTTAATTTTGTCGGCGTTCTTAATATAAGATTAATTGAACCAAAAATAACATAAAACAGCTATTTCTATCATTTTAAATTAGCATAAAAAACAATTAAAACAGATGAAAAGAATTTACTTTTTATTTATCTTCATATCACTTGGACTAATAGCAAGTGCACAAAATCTTTTGACGAATCCAAGTTTTGAAAATTGGTCAACGACCACTCCTACCGGCTGGACGCTGTCAACAACTGCCGGTGGAACAGTGTCTCAAGTACCTACATCTGCTCCAAATCAGAGCGGTTATGCCTTACAAATTGCAGGTCCTACGGCAACATTTACTCTACAGCAAAACATTCTGCCTCCCAATGGAGCAAGTACATTTGATACTGGAAAAACCTATAAAATGTCATTAAGTTACCTTGTTACTTCCGGTGATGGTGCTGATGCACGTGTGTGGAGTTCATTCTTAACCAATACCTCAGGAACAACAGCAACATACTATGCCATTCCAACTACACATGCTGACACATTGATGTATTATAATCCGTTTCACGGACCGGGAGGAAATTTGAATCCAACTACAGGTGATGATACTAACGGTTACTTATTAGATAATCGCACTTCGGGTATATGGCATACCTATTCATATTCGTTTAAATTTCCTATCGGAATTACTCAATTTAATTTTGCAGTAAGATCCTATTCCAAATCCACTATAATCTGGGACGACTTTAATTTTTCAGAACAACTAACATCAGGGGCAATTCAACCTTCTACCAGTCAAATCACCGGATTAAATTACGTTTCGGGCAGTGGGCCATCTGCCGAACAGGTATTTTCTGTTTCAGGTTCGGGCTTAACTGCCGGAATAACAATAAATGCTCCTGTTAATTACGAAATCTCCACAATATCAGGTTCGTCCTTTAGCAGTACCCTTACACTTTCAGCAAGCAATGGTACTGTTGCAGCAACTAATATTTATGTACGGTTGAAAGCAGGACTCAGCGCCAATACTTATACTGCTACTATAAACCTTTCATCTACGGGTGTAAGTAGTCAAACTGTTGCATTAACAGGTACAGTTTCAAGCCTTGTAATTCCGGTCATTAATCTATCTCAAAATAGTTTATCCGGATTTACCTATATTGAAGGTAGCGGACCATCTGCTCAACAATCATTTACTGTAAGCGGAAGCAATTTAAGTACTGGAATTGTTATTACTGCGCCGACAAATTATGAAATTTCAATCAGTTCAGGTTCATCGTTTAATAGCACACTGACACTCTCACCAACAAATGGAACAATAGCTTCAACAACTATTTACTCACGAATGAAAGCAGGTCTCAGTGCAAATACTTTCATCGGAAATATTACACTATCAACAACAGGTCTAAGTAGCCAAAACATTTTGCTGAATGGAATTGTCACTGTCTATGTTAAACCTGTGGAAATAAAGGTGCTTTTTGATGCCACAAAGGCTGAAATGGCGGGTAATGCTGACTGGGTGATTGACAGTGATATCTACAATATTGGTTTTTCAGGTGGAATTGCAGTTCCCGGCTCAGGAAGTGAATCTAATCCTCAGCAATTCCCAACACCCGATCAATCAAATGTAACTGCAAAAACTACTGAAGATTACTGGACCGGTGCATTATCATCCTGGGCGATTGATTGTGTGAAAAAAGGGTTGAAAGTAGAAACTCTACCCTATAATGGCCGAATAACTTTCGGTGATAACAGCAATTCACAGGATTTAAGCAATTATAATGTGTTTATTGTCTGTGAACCAAACAGTTTGTTTACTGCCAGTGAAAAAACGGCGATTATCAATTATGTAAATAATGGAGGAAGTTTATTTATGGTATCGGATCATACAATTTCCGACAGAAATGGCGATGGAAAGGACTCACCCGATATATGGAATGATTTGCTGACAAATAATACCGTAAAAGCAAATCCTTTTGGAATCTCATTCGACCTTGCCAACATTGTTCAAACAACGACCAATGTTGCCTCACTGCCAAACGATTCAATTCTTAACGGTGAAATGGGGAGTGTGAACCAGTTAAAATGGAGTAATGGCACAACCATGACACTCTCAAAAACAGCAAATCCAACGGTTGTTGGAGAAGTATTTGCATTAAATGCTTCAAATACAGGTAATACCAATGTTATGTTTGCTACAGCTCGTTATGGGAAAGGCAAAGTGGCTGCAATTGGCGATAGTTCACCCTGCGATGATGGTACGGGTGATACAGGAGATAATTTATATGTAGGATACACCGATATGAGTGAAAACCACAGAAGAATCATAATGAATGCAACTTTATGGCTTGTCGCCACAAAAAGTACGGTAACTAATACTGAATCACTCAAAAATGCTGATACAGAATTTGATATACTTCAAAATCCTGTTTCTGACGGTAATTTGAAACTATCTTATTCTACAAAAGTGCCGAATTCAGTGATGAAAATAGCTATATCTGATTTAAGTGCCAGGGTACTTTATTCTGAAACTTTCAATCAAAATGAAACAGGAAAAATAATAAAAAGTATAGATGTTACCCGTTTTAATAAAGGTTTGTATTTATGCCAATTCATCAGGAATAATGTCATTACAGTTAAAAAAATTATTTTCTGAAACATACCCGGATAACTAAAATAAGAGAGCCTCATGGATTTTATTTCCAGGAGGCTCTTTTGCAATAAACTATGTTATAGGTTTATACTTCTCTGTCAAATCTCACATAACGGGGTTCTTTCGGAATATAGTCGTCATTATCCCACAAAGTACTGGTAATCATGAGGTCAGCACTGTATCGATTGCAGGCAATAGGCACATTATGAACGCGACACTGACGTAACAACATCTGAATATCAGCTTCGTGAGGCTGTGCGTTCAGGTCATCAATTAGAAAAACAGCCAGATTAATCTGTTTCCGCACCACCAATGCAGCAATTTCAGCATCACCTCCCAGCGGGCCGGAATTCATACACGTAATATCCACATCCACACCTTTATCTTTCAGGGCTTGTTGAATCAAACTACCGGTCGTTCCTGTACAAATCAATTGGTGTTTAGCCAGCATATCTGCATTAAAAATTGCCCATTCCACCATGTCGGCTTTGCGTCTGTCGTGGGCTACTAAAGCTATTTTCAGTTGCTTCTTCATTGTTCCATCGTTTTGTTTATTCATTCTGCAAAATTACTTGTTTTTATTCTGAAAACAATGTTTTTCGGCAAATGTTCTTAAAAAATATCGTTCAGGTTGTCTAAACTGTGAAATTTAGTTACTTTTGTATTCAAATATTACAATTGCATGACAAAGCGAATCCATATACTCCTCTCGTTAATACTTATCCTGACAGGTATTTCTGCTCAACATTCCAAACACGAATTCAGAGCTGTATGGATAGCAACTGTTGCAAATATTGACTGGCCAAGTCAGCGTAACCTTACTTCGAAAGAACAACGGGAAGAAATGCGCAATATGCTCGACGGATTAGCAAAAAACAATATCAATGCTATAATATTTCAAATCAGACCCACTTCAGACACATTCTACCCTTCTGCAATCGAACCATGGTCACACTGGCTCACAGGTAAGCAGGGAACACGCCCGAATCCGTATTACGACCCGCTTCAATTTGTAATTGAAGAAGCCCATAAACGCTGTATTGAAGTGCATGTATGGCTGAATCCATATCGTGTAACCAATTCCGATAACCTGAATGTACTCAGCAAAAATCATCTTTATTTTAAAAATAAAGACCTTTTTGTGAAATACGGAGATAAGTATTATTTTGACCCGGGTTTGGACGAAACACGTGAGTTTCTGAATCGTGTTGTGGAAGATGTGGTGTCTCGTTACGATGTTGATGGAGTTCATTTTGATGATTATTTTTATCCGTATCGTGTTGTTAATGAGGAATTTCCTGATGAAATGACGTTTCGTAAGAATCCTAGGGGATTTGCTACTAATCAGAAAAATGACTGGAGACGTAATAATGTGAATCTGGTAATTTCTGAACTTCAGCAAACTATCAAAAGCCTGAAACCATGGGTTGAATTTGGTGTTTCTCCCTTTGGTGTGTGGCGCAATCAATCATCCGACCCTAACGGTTCAGCCACACAGGCCGGTTGTCAGAATTATGATGATTTGTATGCCGACATATTGAAATGGCTTAAGGAAGGTACTATTGACTACGTAGTTCCACAACTTTACTGGGAAATCGGTAAAAAAGTTGCTGACTATCAAGTGTTGGCGAAATGGTGGAGCGAAAACTCGTTTGGAAAAAACCTCTATATTGGTATGTATGCCTCACAACTTGGTTCTACTGATGCAAATAAAGCTTGGAGAAGCGGGAATGAATTATGTAGGCAGTTGAAAATGAATAAGCAATATCCTCAAATTGAAGGAGCAGTATTTTTCAGTGCCAAACCGTTCCTTAAAAACAAACAAAACCTGAACGACAGCCTTCAACAGAACTATTATAAATATCCTGCCCTCTGCCCTGTCAACCATAATATTGAAGGCGAAACACCTGCACAGCCTCAAAACATAAAAATTCTGCGCGATGGCAAAGATGCGTATCTGGTATGGGACGATATTAATGGTGAAGGTGGTTGTGGTACGGCCTATTATGTGATTTATGCCTTCAAAGGTCATAAAGCCGGTGATATGGACGATCCTGCCAACATTGTGTATCGTACTACAGAAACCTGCGTTGATTTACGTATTCTTGATGAGAAATTCCACGGTACTTATACTTTTGTGGTGACTGCTGTGAATCACTATAAACACGAAAGTGTGCCTACTTATGGTGTTACCCGCAGGCTCTGATTAACTAATTTAACTCATAATATTTCTCCAAACCCCAACAATAAAGGCTTTTTCAGTGTTTTGTCTTCGAAATCAATAATATAGACAACATGAATTTTAAAAAAGCTATTAGCTTTGCGGTAATTGTTGTGATTACTACCGGTTTATTTTCACAGGACAGATTATTCACTTATACATACCAGAGCGCAGTTTTAAATAAAGGGCAGCACGAGCTTGAAGTAAATAATACATTCCGAACCGGAAAAACAGATTATTTTGCCAGACTCGAAAACAGAACTGAAGTTGAGATAGGATTAGGTAACAACCTGCAAACATCGTTCTATCTCAATATAACGTCCATAACCCAGACTGAAAGTTCAGCTCTGAAAACTGAGCACGAAGTAAGCCTATCAAACGAATGGAAGTACAAACTGGCTGATCCGGTAGCTGACCCGATTGGTCTGGCATTGTATGGTGAATACACCGTTGGAACCTCGGAATATGAGCTTGAAGGTAAACTGATTGCAGACAAAAAACTCGGTAAATTTGATCTGGCAGCCAATGCAAGTTATGACTTTGAAGCAGAGACTTTTGTTCCCAATGTTTGGGGAAAAGAAGGAAAAGCAGATTTGAATGTGGCACTGGCTTATGAACTTAACCCCCATTTTCACCTGACTTTTGAAAACTCTTTTCAGAATGTTTTTGCAGAAAGAGAATTGAAACACAGTGCGTTGTATTCCGGTCTCGGAATTTCGTATGTACAGGAAAAGTTCTGGGTTAACTTCAGCGTTATGCCTCAGATTACATCTTTCAAAGGAACAACAATAAATTCAACATTAAATCTCAACGAATTTGAAAAACTTCAATGCCGCTTGTTATTCTCGGTGGCTATCTGAGCGTAAAATAATAGCTGTAGTTATGCTTTCAGTACTTGTTTCCTGCTCAAGTCCACTCTATACCCCTTCAAAAGAAAATTTACCTTCAACTGCCAATATCGAAGCTCTAAAGAAAGGCCGACAACTATATGTAAACAAATGCGGTTCGTGTCATAACCTTCATTTACCCGATAAATTCGGTCGTGAAAGCTGGATTTTGTCATTAGATAAAATGCAACCCAAAGCAAAAATTACTGATGAAGAAAAAAATATGATTCTGTATTATTTATTGAAAGGAAATAAATGAGAAATCCCTGCTAATTTCAACTGATTAGCAGGGATTTTTAGTAAAAATAAACTACCACTATAAACTTATTTCGGGTGTTGGTTTCACAATACGGGCTTTTATTTCACTCGTTTCTGCGTTCAATTCCATTAAAATGGTATCTCCTGCTTCCAATTCACCTGCCAATACTCCTGTTTTCAGCATTGGGACACCCTATGAAAAATTGACAATTTTATAAAGTT
>JBAXMR010000124.1:0-14613 GCA_037134195.1 Paludibacter sp.
CTTTACTCAATGAATTACAAGAGATTATAATGAACCACTAACTAAACGACATTGGTTTGTAAATCGTAAATCTAAAACCCAATAGTGTCCATTAAAATTTCAAATCTTACCAAAAAATACGGTAATCAAAGCGTTCTCAACAATATCAGTTTCGAAATTGGTGAAGGCGAGGTAGTTGGGTTTCTTGGACCAAACGGTGCAGGTAAAACCACTACAATGAAGATTTTGGCAGGTGCATTGGCATACGAAACGGGTTCGGCGAAGATTTGCGGCATGGAAGTTCAGGAAAATCAACTGAAAACAAGTGCAATGGTTGGTTATCTGCCAGAGCAAAATCCGCAATATACCGATATGTACGTGAAAGAATACCTGCTGTTTGTGGCCGAAACCTATAAGCTTGGCAAAGAAAAAGAACAGCGTGTAAATGAATTGATTGATTTGGTAGGACTCAGACCTGAATTTCACAAGAAAATCGGTCAACTCTCCAAAGGTTACCGCCAACGTGTGGGACTGGCTCAGGCCTTGATTCCCAACCCGAAAGTATTGATTCTGGACGAACCAACAACCGGACTTGATCCGAACCAGCTGGAAGAAATCCGCAACCTGATTCGGGAAATTGGTAAAAACAAAACGGTATTACTCAGCACGCATATCATGCAGGAAATCAAAGCAATATGCAATCGGGTAATTATTATAAACAAAGGTGAAATTGTGGCCGATTATCCTGATATTTCGAGAATATCGGCCTTCGATGAAAACACATTACAATTTGAAGTGGAATTTCTGAATAATGTCAACATAAAAGAGCTTGAGAAAGTAAAACTCGTTTTGGCGGTCAATGGATTGAATGACAAATTATTTTCAGTAATGGCAACTTCGGATATTCGTTCAGAGATATTTGATTTTGCAGTAAAAACCAACAATAAAATTCTGACAATGAAAGCGGTGGAACGAAGTATGGAAGATGTGTTCAGGGAATTGACAAGATAAGTTTCACGCGAAGGCGCGAAGACGCTAAAAAGAAAATAGATTTGCGACTTCGCGTATTTGCGTGACAAACAAATATACTATGACAGAAAACGAACTCTCAAGAATAATAGTGAATGTTGCATATCAAATTCACAGCAAACTTGGTCCCGGGCTTTTTGAGTCAGTTTATGAGGAGATTATGTACTTCGAACTTATAAAGTTGGGGTTAAATGTTGAGAGGCAAAAAGGAATTCCGGTAATTTGGAATGAAAACATAATGGAGATTGGATTCAGAGCTGATTTAATGGTTGAAAATAAAGTAATTATAGAATTGAAGTCTGTTGAATCTTTAGCTCCGGTTCATTCAAAGCAAGTTCTTACTTATTTGAAACTGACTGAAACAAAACTTGGACTTCTAATAAATTTCAATGAGAACTTAATTAAAGATGGTATTCATAGAATTGTAAATAACTTATAAATTTGCGCCTTTTCAAGAGAATATAAATACTAATCACGCAAAGTCACAAAGACGCAAATAGATGATATATTTTAATAAGCTTGTATTAGTATTTCAATATTATTTGATGATTAATTTTGTGTCTTCGCGCCTTTGCGAGAAATATTAAAATGGAAGAAAACTTTGACATACGAAACAACCGCAACGGCGAAAAGGACTTTGAAAACGCCCTGCGACCGCTGAGTTTTTCGGACTTTGCCGGACAAAACAAGATTGTCGAGAATCTGAAGATTTTCGTGCAGGCTGCCCGTATGCGTACCGAATCGCTCGACCATGTATTACTTCACGGCCCTCCGGGACTGGGCAAAACCACACTTTCGAACATTATTGCCAATGAACTGAATGTGGGTTTCAAAATCACATCAGGTCCGGTGCTCGATAAACCGGGAGACTTGGCCGGTCTGCTTACCAGCCTTGAGCCAAACGACGTGCTTTTTATCGACGAAATTCACCGCCTGAGTCCCATTGTGGAAGAATACTTGTATTCTGCAATGGAAGACTATCGCATTGATATAATGATAGATAAGGGGCCGAGTGCGCGTTCCATTCAGCTGGAACTGAATCCGTTTACATTGATTGGTGCTACCACGCGAAGTGGTTTGCTCACAGCACCTTTACGCGCTCGCTTTGGAATAAATTGTCACTTTGAATATTATGATATTGAGGTAATTACCGGAATCATCAAACGCTCTGCACGTTTGCTTAACGTGAAAATTGACGATAAAGCTGCCGTTGAAATTGGCGGTCGAAGTCGTGGAACGCCTCGTATTGCCAACGCGCTACTTCGTCGGGTTCGTGATTTTGCTCAAGTAAAAGGTAATGGAAAAATTGATTGGGAAATTGCTTGTTATGCACTTGAGGCACTGAATATTGATAAATTTGGTCTGGATGAAATCGATAATAAAATCCTGAACACCATTATTGATAAATTCCGTGGCGGACCGGTTGGGATAACCACCATTGCCACCGCTTTGGGCGAAGATGCCGGAACACTGGAAGAAGTGTACGAACCATTCCTGATTAAGGAAGGTTTTATGAAACGGACACCTCGTGGTCGCGAAGTAACTGAATTGGCCTACAAGCATTTAGGAAAAATAAAACTGGGAGAAACGGGAACACTATTTTAAGAGTGATAAATATGGACGAGTTAGTGGTTGTAAGAACTTTTAGTCAATCAATTGATTTTGAAATGGCTAAATCATATCTTGAGTCATTTAATATTGAATGTTTCGGCATGGATGAACTTACAAACAGGGCTTATGCCGCTAGTGTAAATGGTGGAATAAAGCTTGCTGTAAAAAGATCTCAGCTCGATGAAGCTATTAAGATATTACTCGAAGCAGGTTATCTGAAAAAAGAAGATTTTGAACCTTCGACCGAAATGAAATGGATGGAAAAAGTATTGAATTTCTTTAATAGAAAATAAGCAGAATGGCAGAACAAATGAAAAAACTGGCGAAAGAAACCGCCTTGTATGGAGTGAGCAGCATTTTGGGGAAATTTCTGAACTGGATGTTGGTTCCGCTTTATACCTACGTGCTCGAAAGTTCAGCCGAGTATGGTGTAGTGACCAATCTTTACGCGTGGACTGCTTTGCTTTTGGTGATTCTGACCTATGGGATGGAAACCGGATATTTTCGTTTTGCCAATAAAAATAAAGAGGAAGCCGGCAAGGTGTATAGTACAACGCTTATTGCTGTGGGATTTACTTCCGTAATATTCGCTATTCTATGTGTCATTTTTTCTCAACCAATTGGTACAGCAATGGGCTATACAAAACATCCTGAATATATTTCAATGTTGGGTGTAGTGGTGGCAATGGATGCTTTTGGCTGTATTCCATTTGCGTACCTGCGTTACAAAAACCGTCCGATGAAGTTTGCAGGATTGAAACTGTTTATGATTTTTACCAACATTATTTTCAATCTTTTCTTCTTGCTGGTTTGTCCGTGGTTAGCAATAAAAGCACCAACGCTGATTGATTGGTTCTACAATCCACATTACGGAGTTGGTTATGTGTTTGTTGCCAATATAATGTCAACAGCATTGGTTACACTGGCACTGTTGCCCGATGTGTTTGTGGTAAAATTTGAATTCGACAAAATATTGCTCAAAAAAATGCTTCAATACTCGTTGCCATTATTGATTTTGGGAGTGGCAGGTATTATGAATCAGACACTTGATAAAATTCTTTTCCCTTTTCTGATGCCGGGAAAAGTTGGTGCAGCAGAACTTGGAATTTACGGAGCAACCTCAAAAATTGCTATGGTCATGCTTATGTTCACACAGGCTTTCCGCTATGCTTACGAACCTTTTATTTTTGCCCAAAACAAAGATAAGAACAGTCTTGGAGCTTATGCCGATGCCATGAAATTCTTTATACTTTTTTCATTGCTTATCTTCCTCGGAATGGTGTTATACATGGATATTTTCAAATATATCATTCAGCACGATTACTGGAAAGGTCTTGATGTAGTGCCTATTGTGCTTTTCTCGTTTATTTTTCAGGGAATTTTCTTTAATCTTTCGCTTTGGTACAAGCTAACCGACAAAACAATGTATGGTGCCTGGTTTTCGATACTTGGTACTATTATTATCGTGGTAATGAACGTACTTTTAGTGCCAACTTATAGTTACATGGGTTGTGCCTGGGCTGCTTTTTTTTGTTATTTTGTAATCATGGTAGTTTCGTATTATTTCGGACAAAAATATATGCCAATAAAATACGATTTAAAAACCATTGGATTATACTCAGGTGTAACAATTGTGCTGTATGTAATAAGTACTTTTATTGAAACGCCTTACAAATCGGTGAACGTGGGACTTAAATCAATTTTGATGATATCGTATCTGGTATTAATGGTGAAACGTGATTTCCCGTTGCGAACAATTCCTGGAATCAACAAATTTTTCAAATAAACTTGAAAATGATCAAATTACATGTTATTACACCCGTAAAAGATTCGCTGGAAACGACACTTCAAACTATCGCAAGTGTTTTAAGTTCTGAAATAAATATTGAGTTCAGCTACAGCATTTACAACGATTTCAGCTCCGAAGAAACAACTGAAATTTTACTTCGGGAAGCAAAAAAACAGGGGTTTGATCTCGTCAACCTTAAAGATCTCACAAATCATCCGTCGCCAAATTATTTACTTGTGTTGCAAACTGCTCAACAAAAGGCTATTGCAGATAATGCTCATTTACTGATAGTTGAATCGGATGTTATAGTCCGGAAAGACACTTTCCAAAAAATGCTTGATTGTGCCGTTAACTCTGAAAAAACAGGTATGGTGGCAGCAGTTACAACAAATGCAGAAGGGATTGTAAATTTTCCTTATTTATTTGCTAATAGAATGAAAGTTGGTACAATGGAAACAAAAAAAAGATTGAGTTTTTGTTGCACCCTTCTGACTAATAATTACTTAAATTCTTTTGATTTCAACGAACTTAATCCGGAAAAAAACTGGTACGATGTGTTCATTTCTCACAAATCGGTTGAGCTTGGGTTCAGGAATTATTTACTGACTTCGCTGCCGGTGTTGCATTTGCCACATAGCAGTCGGCCGTGGAAAGCCTTGAAATATACTAATCCACTGAAATATTACTGGCTTAAATATACCCAAAAACGAGATAAAATCTGATTTAATGACAGATAATGAATTAGTTAGCATTATAATTCCGGCTTACAATTGTGCCGAATATATTGAAGAAACCGTAGCCTCAGCTTTGGCTTCAAGGTATCCTCACATCGAAATTATTATCACCAATGATGGTTCAACAGATTCGACAGCTGAAATTATTGACAAAATTGCATCACAAAATCCGTTGATAAAAACCTTTCATCAAAAAAATCAGGGCGTTTCTGCTACCCGCAATTTCTGTATTGCTCAGGCTGCGGGCAAATATATTTTACCCCTCGATGGAGACGACCTGATATCAACCAGTTACATTGAGAAAGCTGTAAAAGTACTTGCTTATAATGAACAGATTAAAGTGGTTTATGGCAGAGCCGAGTTTTTTGGAGACCGAACCGGAGACTGGAATTTGCCGGAATTCAACATTCATCTGCTTGCCCGCAAAAATCTGATTTATATTTCATCTCTTTTCCGTAAATCAGATTTTGAAAAAACAGCTGGCTTCTGTCTTGAAATGCCTAGCCTTGAAGATTGGGATGTCTGGATTTCATTGCTTGAAAATGGTGGTGAAGTGGTTTGTTTACCCGATAAATGTTTTTATTACAGAGTTCATGCACGTTCAAACCGCATTGCAACCCGTAATCTGAAGAAGAAGATGATTGATATTCTGAACTCAAGACACATAGCGTTTTTTGAAAGGGAATTGGGTGGAAGGCTTCATTATCAACGTACTTGGTCAAGATTATTTAACTTTTTAAGCAATATTGCTAAGATATTTAAATTCCAACACAACATGTACCTTATTTGGTAGTTTATAACACTTTATGATATTTCATTCTGTTTAATGACATAAAAATTGTATTTTTGTGCTCAATAAATCATTTTTAAATCAATAAACTCCGGAAATATATCTTTCAACTACTAAGAAGGATATCAAAGGGCAACTAAATTAAATATTCTCCATGAAAGCCTCGTTGATTATTGCCATTTACAACAATATTCGGTTTTTGAAGGCTATTCTTGATTCACTTCAATTTCAAACCGAAAAGGATTTCGAAATTATTATTGCTGAAGACGGTGAAACTCCAGCGGTAAAGGAGTTTATTCAAAATTATAACTTTGAACAACCCTGTCAGCATCTTACTCAAAAAGACGAAGGTTGGCGAAAAAACCAAGCAATGAACATGGCAATCCTGGCAGCCAAATCTGATTGGTTGATATTTATTGATGGTGATTGTTTGCTACATCCCCGCTTTATTGAAATGCACCTTCGATTTTCTGCTTCAAACAATATTTTAGCTGGAAAACGTGTGAAACTGGATAAAAGCACTACTGTAAAATTACTAAATAACAGCATTTCGATTAATGATTTACAAAAACGAATGTTCAATAAACTTGTTTTCGGAAAAGGAAAAATAAAATTTATTGAAGAGAGTTTTTTTATTTCACCCGATGGATTATTTAAATTCATACCTAAATTCAGAAAAAACAATAAGTTAGTAGGTAGTAATATGTCATTCTCAAAAAAAGCAATTTATGCCATCAATGGTTTTGACGAAGATTACCAATTGCCTGCAGTCGGTGAAGATTTCGACTTGACATGGCGTTTTGACGCTGCCGGGTTTAGTCACGTTTCGGTTCGTAATTTGGCTATTCAATATCACTTATATCACCACGAAAACTGGACGGATCAGGAAAAAAATATGGAGATATGCCGCCGGAAACAATTGGAAAATATTTTTATTTGCAAAAATGGTTTATTAAAAAGTTAAAATTAAAACAGTATGATTCAACCTGTTAGTCTAATTATTTCATTTTACAATAAAATCGAACTTCTAAAATTCATTTTTGCTGCACTTGAACGTCAAACTTATCGAAACTTTGAGGTAATTATAGCTGATGATGGATCAAAACCGGAAATAGTTGAGCAAATTAATCAACTTAAATCAAACTATTACTTCACAATTTGTCATGTTTGGCAGGAAGATAATGGCTGGCAAAAAAATAAAATTCTTAATAAAGCAATACTGGCTTCAGAGGGTGATTACCTTATTTTTATCGATGGTGATTGCATTCCTCACAAACGATTTATTCAGGAACATATTGAAAATAGAACTCAAAATCAAGTTATAAGTGGTCGAAGAATATTATTGACTGATAAAATATCTATAAAAATCACATTAAGGAAAATACAAAACGGATATTTTGATTTCTGGGTTGGAATTCCCTTGTTTTTTCAGACGGTATTTGAAGCAAAAAAAACTTATATGGAAGATATGATTCGAATCAGGAGTCTGTTTCTGAGAAAATTGTTGCTAAAAGATAGGCGTAGATATCTTTTGGGCTGTAATTATTCAATATGGAAAAGAGATTTACTGAAAGTGAATGGTTTTGATGAGCGTTTTATTTATCCCGGTACAGGTGAAGATACAGATTTAGAGGAACGTTTGGCAAGAATTGGTGTTTTTTGTATTTCAAAAAAACATTTGGTTACCATCTTTCACTTTTATCATGTTCATTTTGATACCAATTATGAACCCAACAAAAAACTATACGAAGAAAATAACCAGAATAAAGTCAGTTTTACGCCTCACGGCATAATCAAGCAGGAGGTATGAACGGAATAATAACAGAGCAAAATTTGGTAGGTGTTGTGGTATGGTATTTCCCAGACATTGAAAATATCCACAATATTCAAAGTTACCTCAAAGATCTTATTCTGTTGGTAATTGTTGATAATTCAGACAATGATAATTCGCATCTTTTAGCAGAATTAGATCAGTCTAAAATTAAGTACATAGCTAATTTCCAAAATAATGGAATTGCAAAGGCACTAAATCAGGGTGTAAAAAAGGCAAAAGAAAATGATGCTGAGTGGGTTTTGACATTAGATCAGGATAGTTCATTTATTAACCACGATTTAAATAAATACATCAAAGCAGCCAACGAATACAATGACATCGGTAATGTTGCTATTTTTTCTACAACTTATTTTGATTCCCGATCTGATTTTCACAATCATGTTGTTTCAGAAAAATATTCCGAAATTCCGTATTCAATGACTTCGGGTAATTTACTGTCAATCAAAGCATTACAAAAAACAGGAAATTTCAACGAAAAACTTTTTATAGATTGGGTTGACGAAGAATTGTGTATCAGGATTAAGTTGAATAATTTTAAAATAGTCAGGATTAATCCATTTATTCTCAATCATTTTGTTGGTAACGGAACACGAAAAATACGTTTCTTTGGACTAGAAAAAACATTTGACGATTATGCTCCGGTAAGGTATTATTACATTACTCGTAATGCTTTGTATGTCAGTAAATTGTATCCTGATGAAGCTAAAAATATCAAAAATCGCTGGAATCGTTTAGTTAGGAAAACCATCATGTATGATAACAACCGGAAACTCATAAAACTTAGTTACATACTTAAAGGCATTACTGATTTCTTTCTTAAAAAATCCGGCTCAATTCGCAATATATCAGTTTCTAACGAAGTTAGAACAGACATAAAACCTGAAGTTTCAGTTGCACTTTGCACCTATAATGGAGAAAAGTACTTGCACGAACAGCTCGATAGTATTTTAAATCAAGAATATAGTAACATAACTGAAATTGTTTGTGTTGATGATAATTCAACTGACAATACTTGGGTAGTTTTGATGGAATATGCAGAAAAATACAAAGAATTCAAAATTTTTCGGAATGAAGTCAATGAAGGTTATATCCGGAATTTTCAAAAAGCTTTATCACTTACTACAAAAAAGTATATTGCCATTTCTGATCAGGACGATATCTGGTTTCCGACTAAAATTACAAAACTCATTGAGTCAATTGGCGATAGTTTAATGGTTTACTCAGACAATCAATATATTGATGGAAACGGAGAAAATCTAGACAAAAGATTTTCCTATTTTATTAATTTACAGAATACTACAAGTTGCCTGAACTTTGCATTATTCAATGCCATATCAGGACATACCATGCTTATTCACAGGGACTTGCTTAGTGTAGCATTGCCGTTTAGTATGGATATCCCATACGATTTTTGGTTGGGCTTTCACGCTGCACAGTTTGTTGAAATTCACTATGTTGATGAACCATTAGTTGGTTATCGCCAACATCCAAACAATGCACTAGGAGCCATTGGTCACAGCAGTGAAAAGGGTGACAGTGAATACAGCCGAATGAAAAAATCGCAAACCCGTGTAGAAATTTTTAGCAAAATCATTGCTCCACATTTGATAAAAGAGAAAAAAGTACTTGAGAAACTTGCCAAAAGTTATTCTAATCGTTCTATTGGGTCGAGATTTGGAAGAATTGGACTTTTTTGGAATAACAGAAATGAGTTATTACATTTTAAGAAAAGAAACAGTATAAGAAAGATGCTTTATTGTCTTAAAGTTTTTTGGAAGTATCAATAAATAATTAACTTTATATATGCTGTCAATTATTATCTGCTCAAGAAAACCAAAACCTGACGAATTGCTTTCAACCAATATCGAAGCAACTGTAGGTGTGGAATTTGAATTGATTTTTATTGATAATTCGGATAATAAACATAGTATTTATTCGGCTTATAACAAAGGAATTGAAAAAAGTCAGTTCCCTTTTTTATGCTTTGTTCACGATGATGTTCTGTTTAATACATCAGGTTGGGGATTGAAAATAGTCAATCATTTGATGAATGAAACTGTTGGTTTAGTTGGTCTTGCTGGCGGGGATGCGATGTTGAGAATTCCCTATGACTACGGAGCTTTGAATAGAAGTATGAATATTATCCACGTTGATAAATCAGGTCAAAAACCCACTGAATATGTACGAATGCCCTCTGATTTTGTAGGTAATTCACGACCGGTTGTACTACTTGATGGAGTTTTAATTTGCGGACGAAAAGAATTGTTTGATAAAATTCAGTTTGACGAATCAATTGGTGGTTTTCATGGTTATGATTATGACATAAGTATTCAGTCATTTGTGGCAGGATTTACAAACTTAGTGATGTATGATATAGAAGTTGAACATTACTCAAAAGGAAGGATGGATACTGTTTATTTTAGAAATATTCGGTGTGTGTACGAAAAATGGGAAAGAAAACTTCCGATTTTTGAAAGACATATATCGACAGATGAACTAAAGAAACTTACTTCTGAACTTGAAAGAATTCGCTCTAAAAGGCTTCTTAAATGGTTAGTAAGATCAGGAATGCCTGAGATTGAAGTAGAAGAATACTTTTATACTTTTCTGCACAAGACAGAGACTAAAAGTATTTTTTTGACACGTTGTTTTATTAAGTTTAGAGTATTCATTATACATATTATTTCAACATTACGCAAAAAAAACATATAATAGACATCTCATGAAATCTAAAAACACCTTTTATTTAAATTATATCAATTTATTTTCTTTTTTATCAATTGCTGCAGCTTCAATTTATACATATTCTTATGTAATGAAAATAAGTTTATATGTATTTTTTATTAGCTATTTAATTGAGATTTTTATAGAAAAAAAGTGGGAGACTATTAAGTTTAACAAAAAAACAGTTTATTTCAGTATAATACTTATCTTTTTTCTGTTTGCACCAATAAGCAGTTTATTTGATAAAACTCCAGTATATGTAAAATATCTACTTGAAAGAAGATTACCTTTGTTGGGATTTTCGATTGTAGGATTATTTGGATTGAATAAATTATACAATATTATCTATCTATTCAAGACATTAATAATATCATCATTAGTAGCAATAATCTACATCATATTCTTCCGAATAGGAATCAATGAGTATGTTAAAAACACTCTAAGGGCTGATTTATTTCAAGAATTCAGGATTAAATATGTTCATGGACACATGATGTTTAATTTTTACCTGAACCTTTCTATAATTGGTATTTGGTATATTTTATCGACAACATGGAAAAAAACATCATGGGTTCTAATTTCATTCTACTGCATTGCATTTACAATGTTCATGTACATATTATTAATTTCCGAAGGAAGAACTGGATTTACAGAAGCATGCATACTTATTCTTGCAGTAGCATTTTTTCAGTTGTGGAAATTGAAAAGGAAAGCTGCTATTATATTGCTAATATTAATGCCCTTTATTATGTATGGAGCTATTAGTCATCATAGACGTGTAAACAAAGATTATGTTGAGATTGAACCAAGATTGTTTTTGTACAAAACTGCATATTATCTAATTAAAGAAAAGCCTGTATTTGGATACGGGCTAAGTAATGCTCAAGAAAAATTTGACATTGAAAGAGTTAAATATCAAACTGAGTGGTTTCGCATTTGGTCACAAAAAATAAATAATGTTGATAGTCATAATCAATATCTTCAAACAACTTTGGAGTTTGGATTTGTTGGATTACTTTTACTCTTACTTATTTATTATTTCCCGTTCTTAATAGTAAATAGTGATAGAATTACTTTGCTTACATTATTTGTTGGGTTGTATTCATATCATTCAATTTTCGATATGTTTATTACTGGTCAGTTTGCTATCGTTTTCTCGATTTTAATGCTTTTAATCCTAGATGATAAATCATCCGGTGAAATTAAATTAAATCAGTAGGTTATTTTCGCCCGAAATCAGCCGGAATTTCTCCCCAAACTTCGGTTTCCCATTTCATAATTTTGGTACTGAATTCATTTTCGGCAAGCCATTTTTCAGCGCGCTGAATTAGTTCAAAAAGAATGGTATTATTGGCGGTCAAATCCAGTTTGGTTTTGGCTTTTTTAGTTTTAATCCATGCCAGAGCGGTTTTACTGTCGGTATAAACAGGCAATGAGCTGTTTTTTTGTTTTAGAAATGCCAGTCCGTGAACCAATGCCAGAAACTCCCCTACATTGTTTGTTCCGTCCTTAAACGGTCCTTGATGGAAAATCTGCTCACCGGTTTTTGTGTAAACTCCCCGGTATTCCATTAAACCGGGATTGCCACTGCAAGCTGCATCCACCGAAATGCTTTCAAAATCGGGCAAACCTACACGGGCAATTTCTTCGGCTGATGGTTTTTTGGCTTTTGCATTTTTACCGATATAATCCCAACAAGGCGATACCATAGCTTCACGTGCCTCGGTTTCGGTGGCAAAGCCTTTGTAAATAGCTCCTTCATAGCCGTGAATCTGTCGTTTACATTCCTCCCACGAACGGTAAATGCCTAGCTCTTTACCTTCCCAAACCACGAAAAACTTATTTTTACTCATGCTGTAAAATCATGGCAGACAATTAAAACTCAATCAACATTAGGAACAAAAGTAGCTAAAAACAGTAAATTTGACAAATGTCTGTTATTTTGAGTAAAATTTACACTCCAAATTTAATGTTTAATTCACATATTTGTAATATTTAGGTACTTTTGCCGACCGGCTTACGAAATAATTTTAAAATAGAAAACTATGGTTAATAACTCTCTGATAGATAATAAGATTACTTTGAAATTTTATCTTGCAGTTGTCAAAAATACCGCATTGCTTTTTGCTATATTTATGATTTCCAGACTTATTTTTGTTTGGTATAATGCTAAATTTTTTCGGAATATCAGTGAAAATGACTGGTTTTTACTTTTAAAAGGATGTTTACAATTCGATTTGGCGGGTATTCTTTATGTAAATCTGCTTTATATTCTGTTGGTATTTTTACCATTACCCATAAAATGGAGAACCCGAAAATACTTTCAAAAAACCCTGCAATGGATATTTGTCATTACTAATGGTATTGCATTGATATTAAATATTATAGATACAATTTTCTTTGAGTTTTCACAAAGGAGAACTACCTGGAGTATCTTCAATGAATTTTCGCATACCGATAATCTGTCCAAAATTTTTCGGGATTCGATGCTGGATCACTGGTTTTTGGTGGTTTTAGCACTCAGTTTTTTCCCAATACTCTATTTTTCATTTAGTTATGTAAAGTTGAAATCTGATAAAATCAGTTCCGACTGGAAATACTGGACAATTTCTGTAGTTCTCTTTCCGCTGATTATTGGTTCAACAGTAATTGGAATTCGTGGTGGTATTGGACGATTTGTTCGTCCGATAACTATCAGTAATGCAAATCAATACGTGAATAAACCCATTGAAGCTTCTGCCGTTTTAAACACGCCATTTACCTTAATCCGAACGATTGAAAATAATAGTCTGCCACAATTCTTCTATTTTAAAGATAGGAATGAGCCTGAAAAGATTCAGCCTACAACTTATTACCCGGCAAAAACAGCCAAAATGAAAAAACTGAATGTGGTGGTGCTGATTATGGAAAGTTTTGGACGGGAGTATATCGGCTCGCTGAATAAAGACCTGATAGGTACTGATTATAAAGGTTATACTCCATTTCTCGATTCGCTAATCGGAAAAAGTCTTACTTTTCAAACATCAATAGCAAACGGACGAAAATCCATCGATGCACTTCCTTCGGTTCTTGCATCAATTCCCAGAATTGGCGAGCCCTATTTTGTGGGTGATTATGGTAATAATCAAGTACTTAGCCTTGCCGGCGAATTAAAGAAAAAAGGATATTATTCAGCATTTTTTCATGGTGCGCCTAACGGATCAATGGGCTTTTGGGCCTTTGCCAAAACAAGTGGTTTTAAAGATTACTTTGGAATGGATGAGTATGGTAGAAATAAAGATTTTGACGGTACATGGGCAATCTGGGACGAACCATTTTTTCAGTTTTATGCCGACAAAATGAACACATTTCATGAACCATTTGTAACAGCTATGTTTTCAGCAAGTTCGCATCATCCGTATGTAGTGCCTGAAAGTTATCAATCAAAACTCAAGGAAGGAACGCTACCCATACATAAATGTGTGAGATACACCGATATAGCATTAAGACATTTTTTTGAAAAAGCAAACAAAATGCCTTGGTTTAAACGTACCTTATTTGTTATTACTGGCGATCATACAAATGCAACCGACCAGCCACTTTACCAGAATGACATTGGCTTACATGCCGTTCCTATAATTTTTTATTATCCAGCAGGTATTGCTCCAGAATACAGAAAAGAAATTGCTCAACAAATTGATATTAAACCTTCTGTGCTCGGTTTTTTGGGGTACGATTTACCTTACGTTGCTTTTGGAACAGATGTATTTCATCGCAAACCTGAAAATGCCTATGGAGTAGATGACGAAAATGGAGTGTATAGCTTTTATTCCAATGAATATCTTTTGCAGTTTAACGGCGAAAAAACAACAGCTTTGTATAATTACAAGCTTGACAGAATGCAAAAAGTAAATCTGTTGCAAAAAGAATTAATACAAGCTGCTAAAATGGAGTTGAGTATTAAATCAATTCTCCAAACATACCAGAGACGAATGAAAGAAAACGATTTGACAATAAAAAATTAACGCTATCTTTCTGACATAGAATAATTTTTATATTTCGACAAAAAAAAGTAAATTTGCACTCCTCAAAGCGGTCCTGTAGTTCAATGGATAGAACAAGTGTTTCCTAAACACTAGATCCG
>JBAXMR010000125.1:0-13245 GCA_037134195.1 Paludibacter sp.
GATATATTTTTTCTGATAGTTTTTGGGTCATAATATAAATACATTTGGTATTAAATCTCTATTTCAATAAAATAAAGGCTTTTGTATTTTATGAAAATAATTTTAAAAATGAATTCGAAAAAATGTAGAATATGTAAATTTATAATGCTCTATTTGCAAAGTAAAATTCAAAAACTAGAATAAAAATTCCATTCATGTGAAACCGTTAACGGACGGTGGCAAAAAGAAACCAGAACATGAAAAACCATTAACGTATTGGAGCAAACAGAAGTCAGTTTACGAGAATACGTTAACGTGTAGAAGCAACTAGAAGTCAGTTTAGATGAAAACGTTAACGTATTGAGACGAACAGAAATCTGTTTATACGAGCACGTTAAAAAGATAAGATAAACAAGTTTGAGATTGACACTTTGCAGCGATTAATGTAAAAACAAATACAAAAAGTTATTCTCAGAATATATCTGGAATTGGTAAATTTAAACTATACACTCCTATATCAATTTTAAAAGATTTAGGATTAACAAAAATTGAAAAAATCGATAAGCAAAAAGATTACATTTGAAATGTATATCAAACAACTTCTGGAGATAAAATATACGAATTGATTCGTGACACATTGGAAAAATATCAATTATATGATTGTTTTTACAACGAAGATGTTAAGTTTTTTGTGACAAATTATGAAATTATACCTGATTTGGTCATGAATAGTATTTACTTAATTTATTACAGAAACTCACTTATTTCAATAAAATGTCTTCGAAATTATCTTCATCGCCCTTGTTGAATTAGGCTAATGCCAAATTTTAATAATTTAATATCCCCATTTCAGCCAAAGTGATCCCCAGGTAAATCCGGCACCAAAAGCTGTAAGGATAATATTGTCACCTTTTTTGAATTTCTTTTCCCATTCCCACATTCCCAGAGGAATACTTGCCGCAGAAGTATTTCCAAAGCGTTCAATATTGATAACCACTTTTTCCGAATCAATGCTTGTACGTTGAACCACAGCATCAATTATTCGCAAGTTTGCCTGATGTGGAATTAACCATGCTATATCTTTGCCTGACAAATTATTTTTTTCCAAAATATTTGCTGAAATTTCAGCCATATTCGTAACTGCATATTTATATACATTGGTACCTTCCTGATATGTATAATGCATTCTGTTGTTAATTGTTTCGACTGTTGTTGGTATTGCTGAACCACCTGCTTTAATATGTAAATGTTTAAAACCAACACCATCAGTTTGAATCAATGAATCCATTACACCATAATTTTCAGTAGTAGGTTCAACCAAAACTACAGCTGCACCGTCACCAAAAAGAGGAGCTGTTGTACGGTCTGTATAATCAGTTATTGATGACATTTTTTCAGCTCCTAAAACCAATATTTTCTTATATTTTCCACTTTCAATAAAACTTGTAGCAGTAGCCAAAGCCACAATAAAACCTGAACAGGCAGCCTGTAAGTCAAATGCAAGTGCATTTTTTATTCCTACTCTTTCAGCAGCCATAGATGCGCACGAAGGGTAAATATGGTCTGGTGTTGTGGTAGCACATAATACCAAATCAATTTCTTCTGGTTTTGTACCCGTTTTGGCAAACAAATCTTCAATGGCCTTAGCTGCCAAAAATGAAGTTCCAACGTTTTCATCTTTTAAGATTCTACGTTCTTTAATACCAACGCGTGATGTAATCCACTCATCATTGGTGTCCATCATGGTGCTAAGTTCTTGATTGTTAAGAATGTAATCAGGGACGTATCCACCAATACCAGTAATAACTGCTTTTAAATCAGACATATAAACTATGATTTATTAAATAAAAATCAAGCCCTAAAATTTTCTTTTAGAGCTCAACTGTATTTTAAAATTTATTTCTCTTTGAAGAGGTTGACATTACACTGTTGCCAGCTTTTCAATCGCTAATTTACCTCTGTAATAGCCACATTCGCCACAAACAGTATGATAAATATGAGCTGCTCCACAGTTCGAGCAAGTAGCTAAAGTAGGAGCTTCAGCTTTATAGTGTGTTCTTCTTTTTCTTGCGCGTTGTTTCGAAATTTTTCTCTTAGGATGTGCCATCTTTTTGTTTATTTAATTGTTTTCTGTTATATTTTGTAATCCGTCCCATCTCGGGTCAGTTTGAATTTCGTCTGTTGTTAAATCGTCATCATCATCGTCAAATAATACTCCAACACCATCTTCATCATCATCTTTTTGACGGGTAATATGCTTCTTAAGCTTAGTCACCATTGTTTTATTACATTCTCCGGTTGCATGAACATGTTTTATCGGAATGTTCAAGACAATAAACTCGTACAAAAACCAAGCAATATTGATTGCTCCCTCTGATTCAGGTACAATAACAATTTCATCTTCTTCCGAGAACTGTTCACCAAATTTAACTTTCAGTTTTTCTTTGTACTGTATTGGTTGAGTCATATCATCCAAACATCGATCACATGGAATGATTACTGCACCTTCCAAATTAAAACTAAGTTCAAAAAGCCCTTGCTTTGGTTGAACCTGAACTTTAGCATGAACGTTACCGTGTTGTATTTCAGGGCTGTCAATCTTTTTGAAATACTCATCATTCAATTCATACTCAAACATTTTAGAACCTTCGTTCAAATCCTTTAAAACAACATTATATTGCCCAAATTTTGACATGTTTCTTCTCTGAAATTAAAATCGTGCAAAGGTACAAAAATAACTGTTATTACAAAATAGTTTCTTTTCTATTTTACCAAAATAATTGATTTGTATGCTGTAATTCTCTGAAAAATAAAATGTTGTGTAAAAAATAAAAAAACATTTAGCCGGGTATATTTTCTTTTAAAATTATGCGAAATACCGTACCAACATTGATTTCTGATTGTTTTACAAAGATTTTCCCACCGTGATATTCTTCAATTATTCGTTTGACAAGCGATAAACCTAATCCCCAGCCCCGTTTTTTTGTTGTAAAACCGGGAGTGAAAACCATCTTGAATTTGCCTTTGTCAATACCTTTTCCTGTATCTTTTACATCAATAAAAACTTCGTTATTCTTTTTTAAAACGGTTATATCAATTCTCCCACTGCCGTCCATTGCATCAATGGCATTTTTACACAAGTTTTCGATAACCCATTCAAAAAGAGGAACATTCAGATGAATAAATACATGTTCATCCGAAGGGAAATGACATTGAATTGCTACTTTTTGAGATGAACGGTTCGACATGTATTGAACCGCATTGTTTAATGTTTCGTCGAGACTTACAATCAACAAATCAGGTTTTGAACCTATTTTTGAAAACCTTTCAGCAATAATACTCAGTCGTTTGACATCTTTTTCCATCTCAGCAATGAGCTTTTCTTCACTGTGTCGCATTTTCAGTAAATCTACCCATGCAAGCAATGAAGAAATGGGTGTGCCAAGCTGATGAGCAGTTTCTTTCGACAATCCTACCCAAACCTGATTTTGTTCTGCTTTTTTAGTACTGGAGAATGCAAAAAATGCAACAAACAAGAAAATAATAATTACCCCAAACTGAACATAGGGGAAATATACCAACTGCTTGAGAAATAATGAATCATCGTAGTAAAGATACTGGACTGTTTTATCTAATTTTACTACTATTGGAACTCTTTTTGCTTTTAATCGTATAATTTCTTTCTCGTAAAATTCTGCTATATGATCTTTCGGCTCTTTGATATTAAGCGAAGAAATCATTTTGTTACTGGCATCTGTCATAATTATAGGAATGGTGGTATTGCTTTCCACAATTTTCATAACCATTTCTATATTAGTATTTTCTGTTTCCGAGATGGATTGATGAATCGCTTCCGCCCAAATTTCAACTTTTTTGCGTTCTTCTTCGGCCAGCGAATTTGCCAATCGGTTCGTAAAGTAAGTTGAAGCGAGTATGATTCCGGCTGCAATAACCAGAAAAGCAAGTTTAAGCTGTCGAGTTACCTCGTATAATTTATTGATATTCAAAGCCATGTGAAATTTTTGACGGTATAATTTCTTTTTTCTAATGAACTTCAAATATAGTAAAAAAGTATGATATGTTGTTTTGGTTTATCGTATGCATAAAATGTTGTATCTTTGTGGATTGTAAAGTTAACTATTTTAGACTTCTAATAACAACAAATATAAATGCACAAATCAGGTTTTGTAAATATTGTAGGTAATCCAAATGTTGGAAAATCAACATTGATGAATGCGTTGGTAGGAGAGCGGATTTCGATTATTACATCTAAAGCTCAAACAACCCGTCACCGTATTCTTGGCATTGTAAATGGCGAAGATTTTCAGATAGTTTATTCCGACACTCCCGGAGTTTTGAAACCAAATTATCGCTTGCAGGAATCGATGTTGAATTTTTCGCGTTCTGCACTTACCGATGCCGATGTGTTGCTTTATGTGACTGATGTGTTTGATTCGTATGAAAAAAATGAGGATTTTGTCGAAAAGGTAAAGATGAATCCTGCACCAATTATGCTTGTTATTAATAAAATTGATCTGATTGATCAAGAAAAGTTACTTGCTTTGGTGGATAAGTGGAAAGTTGTATTGCCACAGGCTGAGATTTATCCAATTTCAGCTCTTGAAAAGTTTAATGTTGATGTTTTGTTTAAACGAATCAAGGAACTTTTACCCGAATCGCCTGCATTTTTTGAAAAAGACCAACTAACAGATAAGCCTGCACGTTTCTTTGTTACAGAAATTATCAGAGAGAAAATTTTGATGAATTACGATAAGGAAATACCGTACTCAGTAGAAGTTGAAGTAGAACAATTTCAGGAAGATGAACGACTGATTCGTATCAATGCTGTGATTTATGCCGAACGTGACTCTCAGAAAGGTATTTTGATTGGACATGGCGGAAAATCGTTGAAAAAAGTAGGAACAGAGGCACGTAAAGACATGGAAGTGTTTTTTGAGAAGAAAGTTTTTCTGGAATTATATGTGAAAGTGGAAAAAGACTGGCGTAATAAAGACAATAAACTTAAAGGTTTCGGATATAATCTTGATTAGCAAAACAATAAAAAGTTTTAAATATGAAAAATTCTGCCGGAATTATTGCTGCCTTTTTGGGCGGTGCATTAGTTGGAGCTGCTTTTGGTATTTTGTTTGCTCCTGAAAGTGGCGAGGAAACACGCAGAAAACTTATAGCAGAACTTGAGAAAAATGGAATTAAGTTTCCAACTTCAGAATCGACTGCCGAAGTAAACGAAGAAGCTGGCTCAGAAGTCAAATAATCAAAACAATGTGATATGATAAATACACAAGATCCAGTTGAAAATTTTCAACAATTGTATGACGATGTAAAAAAATATGTTCAGCTTCAGACTGAATATTTGAAAGTTGAATTTGTAGAAAAACTAACTATTTTAATCTCAGCTTTACTTATTATCTTTTTGGTAATTATCCTGATAATGGGAGCTTTGTTCTATCTGTTTTTTTCGGTTGCCTATTTACTGGAACCGATTGTAGGAAGTATGACTATGAGTTTTTTTATTATTTCAGCTTTTTACTTACTGCTTACAGCATTGCTTTTTATTTTTCGCAAAAAGATTATAATCAATCCACTGGTTCGGTTTTTGTCTCGTTTGTTTCTAAAATAATAAATTGAAATTTATGGAAATAGTACCAACTTCAGCCCCAAAGAAAAGAAAATTAGGCTTTGATGACTTAATAGTTTATAAGGCAGAACTTAAGTCGCAAATCAGCAATCAGAAGCACCAGATAAGCGTTTCGGGTCAGAAAATGTTTTCATTGGAGTCAATTGCGGGGTATGTTTTGGGAACTATTCAGCGTAATATGACAATTGCGGACGGTGTCATGATGGGAATGAAAGTTGTTCAAACAGTAAAGAAATTGTTTACTAAAAAGAAATGAATTTTTGGAGTTGGAATTCCCATATCCCTACATTAAATTTCATAAACTGTCAAATCCTCACCTAAAATTGTATTTTCAAAAACTGCTTTTGCTTCCGCTAATAATTCATTTTGGTTGTTGTAACGTGCTGAATAATGTCCGATTATGAGTTTCTTGACATTTGCCTTTCGGGCAATTTCAGCTGCCTGACGAGCTGTGGAATGTTCAGTTTGGTTAGAGCGAGTCATTTCTACCTGCATAAACGTGGCTTCGTGATATAAACAATCCACTCCTTGTATAATCGGTATTATTTTTTCGGAATAAGCTGTATCTGAGCAATATGCAAACCGGTTTGGTTTCCCGGCCGGTGTGGTTAACTGGTTGTTTGCTATAATTTCTCCATCATCGGTTATAAAATCCTCACCTTGTTTTATTTTTGGAATTCGCCAGGTAGGTATATTATAGAAATCAATCATTTCCCTGATAATATGGCTGTCGCGTGGCTTTTCCTCAAATAAAAATCCGCAGCATGGAACTCTGTGTTTCAATGGAATAGTAAAAACCTTAATTGAACGATCCTCAAAAATAAGTTCGTTTTTGCGAGGATTAATATCGTGGAAAATGATTTCGAAGGGTAAATCCTGACAAAAATACATCAACTGAGGTTTCAGAATTTTTTCCAAATCGGGTTGTGCATGAATGTGTAAATCAGCAGTACGTTTAAACATCCCAAACGATGAAATCAATCCAATTAGTCCAAAACAATGGTCACCATGCAAATGGGAAATGAAAATATGCCCGAGTCGAACAGTTTTTAATCCCATTTGGCGCATACGGATTTGAGTTCCTTCTCCACAATCAATCATATATTGTTTGTCGCGAATTTCAAGAATCTGCGAACTGGGAAAATTCTTGCGTGTAGGAAGTGCTGAACCGCAACCTAATATGGTTAGAGTTGTTTTCAAATTTGGATTATTCAGTTAACTGGTTGATTAGTTGATTTGTTCAGGAACTCTTTATTCAGCAA
The DNA here is from genome assembly GCA_037134195.1 of Paludibacter sp. GTDB lineage: Bacteria > Bacteroidota > Bacteroidia > Bacteroidales > Paludibacteraceae > Paludibacter. The sequence continues at coordinate 6,901 of JBAXMR010000125.1, forward strand.
TCCATATACGGTTAAATCAACAAATCCATAACTGTGAAGTTCACCATCTCGTTCAATTCCTTCAAGTTTAAATCCTAATCGTTCAGGAATGGCGCGACTTTTTAAATTTTCAGTAGCTGCTTTTATTTGGATTCGGTTTATTTCTTTTGAACTAAAAATATAGTCAATCAGTACTTTACATGAACGAGTCATTATTCCGTTTCCCTGAAATCTCTCGGACATCCAATATCCTATTTCGGTTTTTTTATTGTCAGCATCAGTATCTTTTAGTCCAATTAATCCGGCAAATTGTTTTTGATAAGTAATGGCAAAAGTCAGATTTATTTTATCAGAATTCAAGTAATTTTCAATGAATTTATTTGTAAATGAAATATCTTTAGTCAGTTCAACAAATGGCAGCCATTTTCTTAGATATTCTCTTTCCCTGTCGATTGTGTTGAAAATTGGTCTGAGATGCTCAAATCCAAGTTCTTTCAGGCGTGTATTTTCATCAACAATTAATTCGATTGGTTTCATTCGTAATTTGTGGAATTAGTCTTAATTGGTCTTAATTCGTGTAATTCATAATATTAAATACGTGTTTTTTCCTTCAGCTTAAAGTCTCTGCCCAGGTATTTTTCGCGAACAATAGGATTGTCAGCCAATTCTTTGGAAGTTCCCTGAAATAAAATTTTACCTTCAAAAAGCAGATAAGCACGATCGGTAATTGTCAGGGTTTCGTCTACGTTATGATCGGTTATCAGAATTCCGATATTCTTGTCTTTCAGTTTCCATACAATGTCCTGAATATCCTGAACTGCAATAGGGTCAACGCCGGCAAAGGGTTCATCAAGCATTATAAACCGTGGTTCGATAGCCAGACAGCGTGCAATTTCCGTACGGCGCCGTTCACCACCCGAAAGCCGGTCGCCAATATTTTTTCGCACATGTTCCAGATTAAATTCTGCAATCAGAATTTCAAGTTTTTCCTTTTGTTCAGCTTTACTGAATTTGGTCATTTCCAACACAGATTTAATATTGTCTTCGACGGTCATTTTACGAAAAACTGATGCTTCCTGTGCCAGATAACCAATTCCGTTCTGCGCTCGACGATACACCGGATATTTTGTTATTTCAGTATCATTCAAAAAAATCTTTCCTGAATTGGGAACAACCAAACCTGTAGTCATATAAAAGGTAGTCGTTTTACCGGCACCATTTGGACCCAACAATCCAACAATCTCGCCCTGTTTCACATGAATAGAAACATCATTTACAACCGTTCGTTTGCCGTATTTCTTGAATAAATGCTCGGTGCGAAGCACCATATTGTCGTTTGTCATAACTTTTTAAATAGAATTACAAAAGTACGATTTATTAAACAATTTGCAAAAATATAACTCTCAATTTCTTTTTTATTGTTTTTTCGAATATCTATTGAAATTTGAAATAGAATTGTAATAATAATATTCCGAACAGAATCATTAACTTTGATGTTTAAATTATAACCCATTCTATATTATTCTGATGAAATTGCTTTGTTTTTTCGTTCAAAATTGATTTTCGTTAATAATCGTTGTTTTTGCTCTAGTCATTGATAATTGTTAATTGAATAATGTTATTTTGAATGAATATATATTATTAATGAATATCAGTGTATTTCATCCTGAATATCAGCAAAATAGAAAATTGAAATTGCATAATAATAAAAAAAATGTCAATTCTTTTTTTATTTCGCACAAATTAATTATTTTTGTGCAGTTTTGAAATACTGAAATTTTTAATCAATTACAATTTTTGAATATAAACTTTTTAAACCATAAAAAAAATGAAAAAAATAATTTTACCTATTTTTGCTTTGATTTTTAGTGCTTCCATATTTGCACAAACAGCTGGAACATTAACTGTAACAGCTACAGTTTCTTCATCAAGTACTTATATTTATTCGGTTTGGATTACAAGTTCAACTGGAACTTATATAAGAACATTAACTCATTATGGAAATAGTTATTCAACTGATCTTGTTAATTGGTATTCTGCAAGTAGTGGAGCTACAACTAATGCTACTACAGGTGCAACAAAGAGTTCAACTGCAACTATTACTTCAACATGGGATGGCATGAATATTAGTAAATCTAGTTTAGTTCCCGATGGGAGTTATATAGTAAAAATAGAAATGACGACAGAGTCATATGGCAAAAACAGTAAATTAGTAACAGGTACTTTTACAAAAGGTACTACTGATCAGACTGTAACACCAACTACAGTTAGTCCAATTGGTGGAGTTTCTTTAAAATGGGTACATGTAAGTGGTACAGGTATTCAAGATGTTGAAATGAATAAACTATATTCTGTCTATCCAAATCCGGCTATTTCGTCAATTTTTGTAAGTGGAAGTGATATTAATGAAGTGGAAATATGCTCATTAGCAGGAAAAAGTATATTGATTAGCAAAGAACAACGTATTGATGTATCTGCGCTACCTAAAGGATTTTATTTGGCAGTTATAAGATCCAAAGTTGGAACAGTTTTAAAGAAATTTGAAAAGATTTAATCTTTCCAATTAACCATATTTGAATAATAAAAAAGAGTTGTACAATATTCTGTACAACTCTTTTTTATTATTAGGAATATTTTTTATTTATACCGATTGCACAAACAATATATCCCAATTTCTACTTCGTCCTATTGTCCTATTTGTTTGTATGCCTTCCGTATCAGGAATTTACAATCGGCATCAAGAACAGTAGACATAAAATGACTTTGGGTCATTTTATGTCTACTGTTGGTATTATTTCATCAACATCATAATACAATCCCCAAAATTATTAGCATAATTGAATTGAAATTCAATCGAGTAGGTAGGAGGATTACTTCCCCGCCATCTCACACCACCGTGCATGCTCTCGCACACGGCGGTTTCATTTAATTGTTTAACCTGTCGTAATTTAATGTGATATTTGCCGGAATTTCCACCAATTTATTCAGGTAGTATAATTTTATTTCTTTTAATTATATAAATGCTATATAAAATCGTCAGTAAAATAAGATAACCCCAACCGTCAGAAATTGGTACAGGTTCTCCAAAAGGTTCTTGCATACCGGAATCAAGGCTTTGTGAGGATTGACGAGCACTGTTATTGTTTGCAAAAAGTGAACTTAAATCGCTGGCGGATATATTTACATTCATACCGGTATTACCAGATGATTGTTCACCAAATGATGAATTAATCGAATTTGGACTGTTAGCAGATTGGTTGGTTCGTTGTATTTTTTTTAATGAATTATTCCCGTTTTCATTATTCTGAAAATTTGAAGAAGAAGAAGTAGTAGAAACTTGATGATTAGTTTTGACTTTATTATCTATTATTTTCGAATTTCTAATACTCGTTGAAGATGAATTATTATCTGAACTAGTTTTATAATGTCTTTTTTCTCTTTTAACGGAATTTTCATCAAGCACTTTTATCTCCGGATTTTGTACATTATCGCTAACATATTTAGAAGAATTTGTTATTTTTTTAAACGATTCAATATTTGACTTTAACGATTCTACTTGTTGTGTACCCTGCCCAATATTTTTTTTACTAAAATCTACACCCTGATTATTTGTGAAATAAGTTCTTGGATGATAAATATCTGGACTTCCAATAGGTGAGTATAACAATGCCAATAATGCTACGGCTATTATTAAAACCCATATAAGCAATGTTTTTTCACTATTATTCATTGTGCCATTATTTACAGACACAAAGATAAAAAAATAATTTAAATGATTGATAATGAGGATATTGTAGTAATATGTATATTAATAGATTGCATAATTTGCTACAATAAATATATAAGCACAGAAGAAATAATAAGTTAAATTTTGTTCTGAAATTAGTTTAAGCCATCTTATACTTATAAAATACAGAATATCAAAGCTTTAAACACTAAATCTTACTTTCATAGAAATATAAAATTAAATATTGCTATATTTTAAAACTTACATAATGTAGCATAATCTATAGAACCAACTTTGCATTTCTATAATTCACAACACACAAATATGAAAATATGAATTAAAATACGATTATCTAATACAATAAATTAATATAATTTGAGGTTTAGCAATGAAATAATTATATATATTCACTATTTATAACAGTTACGAAATAATGTAACAAAATATAAAAGTTAATATATAGGCTCTATAATAATAATTATTATTATTCCCGAAATGAAGTTATAAAGTGTTTGATGATATTCTTTGTATTCTGACCAATAAACTCAATAAACCATTCAATTTTATTATCGGTCCATCGCTGAGGATGGGTATTTATCATTATGATATCAGGAATTTTTCCACTTTTCAACCATTTGACAAAATCAAAAGTATTATGAATTTTTGAATATGATGTAGATTTATCGTTAATTTGTTGTTTAAGGTGATTATCTACTTTATCTCGAATATTATATTTATCACCATTCCACATACGACCAGTATCAGTAAAATAATGCACATTATCTAATTTCAAAAAATCAAAATAAGGCTCACCAATTATGCCAAAATCATGATAGTTAAAATCGTTCCACAATTCACGGTTATCGAATTTACTCCATGGACATCCATCCATTGAGATAGTTTTTATTTTTGCAATAGATCGAAATTTTGAAAGGTTTGTTTCGAACAGTTTTATTGCTTTTTCTATGTTTCCGGAAGCATCCACTAAATCACGATAGTGATATCCTATTTCATGCCCTAGAAGCTGAATAGTTTTAATTATTTCCGGGATAAGAATTTTATTTGATGTTCTAAAAAAATAACTGGCTTTAATACCAAGTTCATTTTCAATTCTCGCAAATGTCAATGCATTTTGAGGTTTATTATCAATATCATGTCTCAGAATGACGAACTTATCGGGCTTGTTGCTTTCACACCATTCCTCAAAGGTTAGGAATAGGTAACCTGCATTTTTTAATGCCTGCAACAATTGACGGTAAGTGTGTAGAGTAAAGTCATTCATTAGTAGGTAGTTTGTAGTTTGTAGTTTCTTCGCCCTGCACTTCAATTTTAAATAATTCATTGAAAATGGCAACAAGTTTCTCTCTGTAAAAATTAGTCCCAACTTCGGGATAACCTTTACAGGCATGAATTAATGCATCAATATAAGGTGCAACAAACTTTTTCACTTCCATTATTTCAACTCAAAACTCCAAACTAAGAACTCGAAACTAAGAACTTAACAGTTACTCCTTTATCCTTTCAACTATCCATTTCCCCAACTTATACAAGATAGGCTTACAAATAAACAGAAACCTGCCCTGTTCAAGCATTTTTCCCCCAAATTTTCTTTTAAATTCCCTTACTCCATAATCTTTTTCTGGTGAACCGGCACCCATAAAGTCAAAAAGAGGAATCATATTTTTAACAGCGTAATCAATACCTGCCCAAGTTGCTACTACTGAAGAGAAAATGTCTTTTTCATCTCTTTCTTCACCACAAACAAACCATTCGTATAAGATTTTATTCTCTAAGATTACACAAGCCATGCCGCCAATCACCTGATTTTTGTATTTCACGACCAATAATTTTCCATTAGGTTGTTCTACTAATTTTTCAAAAAATTCGAGTGGAAAAAGAGGCGTCTTTACTTTCAGCCGATATAGATTCACCAGAATTTTGTAAAAAGCTTTGATATCGTCATATTGTTTTGTTTCAATCCATTCAACTCCTGCATTTTGTGAAGTTTTAAGCTGTCGTCTTTTACTTTCGCTTAATTTTTGCAGGATAACTTTCTCATTATTTGTTTCAACCTGTATATCAAAATGCGATTGGTAAGCGAAGCCTGAAGTTTCTATATGTTGCCTGAATGCTCCATAATCGTTGAAATTACGTAACTCAATGTAAATGACTTTTTTGTTCAATACCTGAATTGTACAATCAAGTAACGCATTTAAAACTTTCGGTGATATATTTTTTTCCAACAATGCTCCGCCGGGGACAATAGCGCGTCGACTGAAATAACGTTTTATAAAATTACCTTCCGAAATAATATATCCACAAATAACCCCAACAAGTTTATTATTTTCTGAGACACCAAATACAAAAGGTTTCAGAAACGAAAGTGAAGCATAAAAATCATAACATTCCCTCGTTTGAAAAAATGTAGTAGTTGGAGAAATCTGCATAAGCTCATTCCATTGCTCTTTATCAATTTCGCTATAAGATTTATAAACAATCATTTTTTTATCTCCTTGTTACCTCGTCTACCTGCCTACTTGTTTACTTGTTTACTCGTTTCCTTGTCTACTTGTCTCGTTGTCTCCTTGTTTACTTGTTTACTTGTTTACTTGTTTACTTGTTTACTTGTTTACTTGTTT
>JBAXMR010000126.1:0-12995 GCA_037134195.1 Paludibacter sp.
ATAGTCGTTTTATTACACAAATTGAGCCTAATCAAACCAGTGTTGGATTATGGAGAATAGGTCCAACAAATCAGCCATATGGCCGTTATGCAAGGAGCTTTGAAAATGTAAGTGGACGAAATCGAATGTTTTTTAATCTTGATGACAAATTTATGCTATCAAAAGGCAAACACCCCATTACAGTGAAAATCATCTATCTGGATAAAGGAACCGGGAAATTTTCCTTCCGATATGATGCTGTAACAAATCCTGACAAAACAGCTATTGTCGTCACCAAAACTAACAGTGGCAAATGGGTGAGTAAAAGCATCACCATAGCCGATGGAGAGTTTGCCAATAAAGGCCCCCGAAACAGCGATTTCTCCTTGGTAAACGAGGATAATGAAGACGATGTCTTCCATCTTATTGAAATTACAAAATGAAACACCCTAGTTTAAAATAGCAATTTTGGACTCATATGGCATAATTACAAAAATTCGAAACACTTTCTGTTCCCACTCTTATTCCCCCTTTAGGGGGTTAGGGGGCAGATTAATCAAATTATGAAAAAAATGAAAAAAATGGATAGTGTATATTCTTTGCCTTTCTCTCCGATGAGGGTTTTGGCGCTTGTCAGTTTTATTTGGATAAACATATTTATCTGTGTTCATGCCGAACCGCCGTCAAGCGCATTTGGCGTCTGGGATCGCGGTTCGTCCTTTGATACCAAGGACTATCCCTTCTTGAAAGGAATAGCATTCAATGCAAAGTGGGCGGATGTGGAGAAACAGCCGGGCGTTTTCGATTGGAGTGTTTTGGATAAAGCTATGGGAACGGCCGTCAGCAGAAACCAGTTTATCTACCTCTCTTTGGGTGTAGGACCAGACTCTCCGGAATGGATTTACAAACAAGGAGTCCCCAGCGTTTATTGTAACGATCAGATTCACGACAGTTGGCCGGTTTATCCCTTCTATCCTTCAGAGGCATACAAAACATTTTTCCAGAGATTGATTTCGGAATTCGGGAAACACATACACAGTTACCCGAAAGCAATGCAGGAACGCATCGTGTTTATTCAGGTCAAGACTGGCTGCACGGGTGATGAATGTGCCTACAAGGGCAGAGTCGTTGAGAAAAAATATGACTTGCCAACAACGTCCCCTGCCTGGCGGGAATTCCGCTTGTGGGTGTTCGATTTGTTTGTAAAAACTTTCCAGAAAGATGCTGAACAACCCAAGATTGCCCTGATGTTTAATAATGTGACACCTGATAATGAAGATGGAGGAAAAGAACGTGGATTTACAGAAGAGTGGAATTGGGTAATGGCCAACGCAAAAGGTGGTGTGGGAGTCAAGATTGGAGGTAGTGCCCGTGGTCACCATTTGAGTGAAGAAAAAACTAAAATTCAAACCTGGCAACCACGACTTATAGCGACTGAAGGCACTCCACTTTTTGCCCGTTCTGAAATGGACCAAACCTGGCAACGCGCCATGTTTGCGGTGAATTTGCCACTCAGTTTCTACTGGGCTGCTCTCACCGGCCTGCAAAATGGACAAAGCATTTGGGATATCAGCTCTGGTGCTATCAATAACTGCAAAGAGTTGGGTTTTGATTACTCTTTCTACTTTTTCAACAAGTATGCAGGACAGATTTATCCGAAAAGTGCTACTGATGCCTTTTGCGCGCTGCACAAAGGATTGGATGCCGCCGATACCAAGGCATACCCTGAAGATAAATTCGGTAAGGCGAGCAGAGGAAATGTGGATCGTATGATGAACATTTGCGCAACTTTTTCCAGCTCTGGTGCCGCGGTGGACGATAAGGATGCCTTATTACTGGGTCAGGTACGGCAGCGTGACACACAAAAAGGATTGAATGATGTGGGCTGGGATATATGGCCGGATAACTACGGTCGCTTCCTCAATCAGATAGATGCCGATGCCACGTCTATTCCGCTCTGGCGTGTAGGTGGTTCAATCACCAAAACATCTTCTATTTATTCTCGTTTTGCACGTAGCTTTGAGCACGCCTCCGGCAAGGACGCCATGTATTTCAAATTGCACGAGGGCTTTTCGCAAGGCAACGAGCCCAAAGTCATGACCATATCTATCGTTTGGTACGATAGTATAAAAGGCTCAACATGGAACTTGGTTTATGATGCAGGTAAATCAGACATGAAAACAGCTTTGACTGTAACAGGAAAGGGCGATAAGCATTGGCACCATGAGACAGTTACGATTAACGATGCTATTTTGCAGCATAATGGAGCAAAAGGCGCTGACTTTGCACTCGTAAACACAGATGCGAAAGACGATATTTTCAGTCTGATTGAAGTCCACCGTGGCAAGCTGGATGCACCTGTAATGTTACCACCGACCGATTATAAGGTATCTGAAAAAGCCCCGATGCCTCCAAAAGCAGATAAGGCAGGTAAAGATAAAAAGTCGGGCAAGAAACAGAAAAAATCAGAAAATCAGAAGTAATAATCTTTTGAAACTAATCATGTATAAATTAAAAGACGTACCTATTATTCCTAATGATAATGAGTAATTGGTCGAAAAAATCAATAATTGACACAAAAACACGTCCCATTTGAGCCTTTTTTGTATGGTTACTTCATTGGTTTATTTTTAATTTTGCAAAATACTATAGAATTACATTCAGATTAGACCTTATATACATTCTATAAAAACCATTAATGAAAGCCATTAAACTTCACAAAAAACGCCTTATATTGAGTTTTTTGCTTTATCAATTCATTTTTGGTATAGCAACCTTTTCTCAATCAGCACTTCCGGTCGAGTCATTTGGCGTTTGGGATCGAGGAGGTGTAGTCAAAGATTTTTCGGATCCGAATGTCGATTTTATTAAAGGTATTGAATCCCAGGAACAATGGAGCGATTGTGAGGCCATAAAAGATAGTTATAATTTCTCTCAATTTCAGGCTGATATTGACAGAGCTTATGCCAATAAGGTTTACGTTCGTTTCAGCATTAATGTAGGTCCCGATACTCCTTTATGGATGTACGATAATGATTCTGACTCTACCAACAATCCATACCCACAAGTACAAAAGATTACAACCAGTGGTGGAAATGATAAGCCAGGTTGGCCAATTTACCCTCAATACCTTAGCACAACATACAAAACGTATTACTATAGGTTGATACAAAAGTTTGCAGAGTTCCTGAGAAGTCAACCGGATGAAAAGTTTAAATACATAGCTTTTGTACAGGTAAAAACCGGTTGTACCGGCGATGAGTGTGCTTTTAAAGGAAATGTTGATGTGCCGGCCAATGATATACCATTTGCTCAGTGGGAGCAATTCCGGGTTGAGGCTTTTGATCAGTTTAAAAAGTATTTCAATGATGTCCCCAATCATAGGATACCATTGACATTCAACAATGTTGACCCGGATAAAGAAGTTCTTGCCAACAAATGGCTCATGAGTCAGGTCGACAGAAACATTGGCTTCGGACTTAAAGGTGGAGCATTCAATAGAGGTATTCATTTAAATGACGAACAATCTTTCGCTAAAACATGGATTCCTTATTTGGTGAATCCCAAAGGATTGGAACTATTCTCTGCATCTGAAATGGATGGTACCTGGGAACTTAAATGTTTTCAAACCTGCCCGGATATTTCGTTTTACTGGTGTGCATTGGGAGGTATCAATACCGGACTTTCCTGTAATGATTTGAATGGCACTTCGTTAACTTATGTACTTGCCCACCCTTCTTGTGTTGAGACTTTTAGAATGTTTACCCGATATGCGCAGCAAGTTTATCCATCCACATCCACAGTAGGTTTTTGTGTATTCCACGAAGGATTGAATGCAGCCAATACGGTGAAATTCCCGGTGAAAGACTACGGCAATCAACCAGCAGATAGAAGTAATATTCAGCGTTATCTTGCCATTGCAAAGAGTCCAAAATACAAAAACAGGGGAGCACTTGCAGAAGATTCAACAACTTATATGACTCAGGGTCAGGTGGCTGAACGTGCAAATCTGAAAGCGTATAATGATGTAGGATGGGATATAAACGAAGGAAATATTGAGCGTTTCTTTACTCAAATCAATCCCGACTCAACATCCATAGGTTTGTTTAGGGTTCGTGGTAAAATCACTACCAGCTCTATAAAATACGATCGCTTTGCACGTTCCTTTGAACATTCAAGCGGCAAAGACACCATGTATTTCAAATTCGATCCGGAAATGTTTGTCGATTCTAAACCAAAGATACTGAATTTCAAAATCATCTGGTTGGATAAAAATACAGGATCAAGTTGGTCGTTTTGCTACAAATCACCCGAAGGAATCAAAAATGCCCTAAAACCGGTTACAGGCGTTGGCGATAACCAATGGAAAACAGTTACGTTTTCTGTTACAGATGCTATTTTGGATAAAAGCGGTCGTTTTAGTTCGGATTGTATGCTCGTAAATACGGATAATACCGACGATATCTTCAATAGTATTGAAGTGGGAATTGAACGTGGGGTATTAAGCGGAATACATACGATGCAAAGAGATATATCAGTACAGGTATTCCCAAATCCGGCAAGTTCGATTATTAACATACACGCAGCTCGTCCAATCAAGTATGTGGAATTATATGATTTGAGTGGAAAAGTAGTTATGAGAAAAAGTGAACCACACAACAGTATGGATATCAGTTCACTCTCGAAAGGAATATACTTTTTAAAGACCATGTTGGATAATGACTTGATTATAAGTAAAATTATCAAAGAATAAATATTAAGGATCTAAAAACAGTGATTTTTTGCTTGTAAACGAAGACAGTGAAGACGATGCATTTCACATGTTTGAGATAACGAAAAATTTATAATACTACCAATTTAAACTCACAAGAAAATGAAAAAACGAATCTATTATTTCGTATTCTCCCTTTTACTCTTAACATCACTTCAGGCACAAACTTTACAGCTATTGGATCATGCCGGTCTGAAACTACAACTACAAAGTACCGGAAGTATCTCTGCTGTAGAATTGAACGGTATCGCACTTCCTTATGGATCAATGGGTGGTTTCTATTCACAAGATCCGCTTAACGCTACAAAAGTTCCACTAACAGGAACAGCATCCACTTTAACAGCTGGTAAAATCCAACTAAAACTATCTAACTCGCTCAATGACAGTGTTACCGCAGTGATAACTGAAGGAGTAGGTTATATTGAAGTTACAGGTGAATTGAAAGATCTTACAGACGCCGATCGTGGCTTGTGGCTGGGCTTTAATTTACCTGTGAATACAACAGGTTGGAAATGGGGCCAAACGCTCAGTCTCAGCCCAGTCATCTCTGCCGCGGCTCCCGGCTTTAGTGGTTCTAATGGTTTTTTGGTTCCTATTCCCGCCGTGTGGAGCACCAACGGCGGATTCGCGCTGTGTATCCCGCCGATGAATCCGTGTGTGTTTCAGATGAGTGCCGATGCTGGCGGCCTTCGCGTCCAGATGGCTTTCGGTTTGTCGCCGATTACGGCTAAATTTCCCTCGAAGGCGCCCTTCCGATTCCGCATCTACACCATTGACGGCACATGGGGCTTCCGCGACGCACTGGCAAAATACTATGACTGGTATCCCGATAACTACAGCATAGAGCCATCTGCCATGAAGCGGCTCAACCATAACCGCGATTGGTTAACCATGAATTATGAGAACTTAGACCCAAGTAAAAACGATATGACCGGTCTGGCCTTTCCTGCCCTGAAACAGTATTGTGCCTACACCAAACTCACCGCGCGCCCCCAGGGTATGACGGGTGTTGAAAATCTCTTGGCTACGGATACCCAAGGCTACCTTGCTGCGATTGCCAAATGCACCGACATCATGCATTACAATATGAAAGGTGCTGTCAATCTTCCGTCGCTGATTGAGGCGCGGTCAGCTATCAGCAACTGCACCACTTATCACCCGGACGGAACATGGAGCATGCAAATGGACCCGGCAGCTGGGACGCTTGATATCGGTCACAATGTCAGCCCCAACCTTTTTAAGGATGCCACCCACTCGAATTCGCAGGTTTATGGCGATATGTATCTCCGCAGACCTGGAAAGCTCCTTGGTTATGACGCCAATTTTACCCACATGCATTGGGATCTCACCGGGGGGAGGAGCATGATCGTCAACTACCGTCGCGAACATTTTGCCTATACGCAATATCCCCTTACTTTCGATCAGTTGGGGCGTCTCTGCTTGCCCACACAGTTTACGAATTACGAGTTGTTTGAATCTTTCCGGTTGTTGAAACCGGGCGGCATGTATCATGAGGCGGCGGGCATGCAGGATTTCAACGCTAAAACTGCAACAGAACTGCTGGGCGGTCAGAGTCGGGTCGGCATGTTCTTTCTCGCCTCTCAAGTGGCCAGCGCTTGGAACGAAGGCGGTGAGAAGTTTCACGCTCTCGGGGATTATGATTTATATCGCATTTTTATGGGTCGAAAATCTTATCGGATTGCTTGGGGACCTCCTGCGTCCCTCATCGGATTCGACCGATTGGGCACCATCAAAAGAGCCTTGGCAGATGCCACAGCCTTCGGCTTTGCCTGTTGTCCCGATCCTCCCTATTTTTACTCGACTACCCATGCTAACTACGATCCCGCAGCTTACTCAGCGTGCAATGGACTGATTAATGTGGCAGAGCACCAGGCGGTGTGGACCAGTTACATAGCCGCCAATGAGGCCATTCGTCTTGCGGGTTGGGAACCTGTCACTTATGCAACTTCCACTTCAAATCTGGTTGAGCTACAGCGCTTTGGTCGTGGTGATTCAGTTTATATAACAGTCTGGGGTCCTAATCCACCTGCTACGGTTGAAATTGAAGTCGATTCCACCGGGCTTGGACTAACAAACAATCCGGCTTTTAGTGAAATGGTATCAAATACCAATTTAACGGTTACGAAAAGCACGAAAGGTTGGAAAGTGGGATTTTTGATGGAACAAAATATGACACGCATTATAAAAATTCAACGAAAAGGTACGCAAACAGGCGTAGTGACCAGCACCATATCTAATGCCAATGATGTGCAACTCTATCCAAATCCAACAAATTCGATTATCAACTTAAAGAGCAGTCATGAAATTAGAAGTGTTGAGCTAAGCGATTTGAGTGGAAAACTAATCATGAAAACAATTAATCCCAAAAACAGTGTTGATATAAGTTCAGTTCAGAAAGGAATGTACTTATTAAAGATTTCATTGGATAATGGTATGATTGTAAATAAAATTATCAAAGAATAAATATTAAAAAAAATGAAAAAGAACACATTAATAATCGCTTTTACACTTTTAGCAAGCATCGTATTTTCTCAAAAAAGCAACGACCGCATTCCGGGCGTTTTTCCAAAAGATGCTTGTGGAGTTTGGTGCTGGTACTCATGGGGTGGCACACCTAATACCTGGAATGGTAAAATTGAACCCAACGAAACCTATTCGAAAATGCGAGGTGTTCCGATTGTTGTCGGGTGGAATGAGTTAGAACCCAAAGAAGGTGTTGTAAATTGGGATATTATTGATAATGTCATAAAAAAAGCTGCTGCGCACAAAAAGTACGTCTTTACTTTGATATGGTTGAATCCAACTGAGCCCGATTGGTTGTATGAAAATGGCGTGCCAAAGGTGGAGATAAATACAACGAAAACTGATAAAAATTTCTCCTACAATGCCTATCCCTTAGATCCAAAATACAAGTATTATTCCGAACGGATTATTACCCAGGTAGCCAACCACCTCCGAAGTTTACCCGACAGTTTGTTTAAATACATTCTATTTCATCAGGTGGTTGAAGGTTCTACCGGCGATGGATATTGTTATAAAGGTGATCCTGTAGATCCAAAATATGCCATTGATAGAAAAGTCGCATGGCCGGCTTATACCGAATACATTCGCAGATTTACGATTAATGCCTTCTCTAATAAAAGTAATGGACTGCCGGAAATACCATTGTTGATACATACCGAAGATATGGAGTGGGGTGCAAAAGAATACCCTGATTTTGTGAATAAAAAAGGAGTTGCATCTCATTTCTATGGTTCGAATGGTACCAAAGAAAAAAACAGACATTTTAAACCGTGGGATACAGATAAAAACATCTTGCATCGTCCCGTTTTTAGTCGTGGCGAAGGCGAAACCATGTGGAGTCACAAATGGTTTGTGAAAGATTCGCTTCAAAATTTATACTGGAGTGCATTGTCTGCGTTGGATGCCGGTTTGGATATCTGGAATATCCCCGAAAATGTATTAGAGAATCCGAAACTGCACCAAGCCCTGGATATTTTTGATAAATATGCCGGCTATAAATACCCTGAACGCTCACCGGTTGCCTTTTGTGCATTGAGAGATCAACTAAATGCAGATGATAAAATTCGTTTCCCGGAAGATAAATATGGTGAAGCATCGAAGAAAAACACCGATAGAGTTCAGAAAATATGTGCAGCATTTGCGAGTCATGGTGCCATTGTGGAAGATTTGGAAAAAACATTAGTCGGTTCTCTGGCAAGTCGCAATAGAAAAGGCTACAACGATGTGGGTTGGAATTGTGAAGATGATGATTACAACATGTATTTACACCCAATTGACAAAGTAGAAACCAGTGTTGGCTGGTGGCATGTAGGGCCTAAAGGCAAACCTTATGGGCTTTCTGCACGTGGTTTTGAACATGCTACAGGTAAAGATGCGCTCTATTTTAAATTTCACGATGAATTTTTCAAAACATCACCAGCAAAAAAATTCACCTTTCGCATTGTTTGGCTCGACAACAACATAGGTTCATGGAGTTTTTGCTACGATGCAGGAGAAAAAACATTGAAAACAGCTAAAACTTTCATTGGTAAAGGCACAAACACCTGGCGTGAAGATACAGTAACCGTAACCGATGCCATCATGAAAAATAATGGACCACGAGGTTCAGATATTGCGCTAATCAATACAGGCAAAAAAGATTTTATTTTCCATATCATTGAAGTGGAACGGAAATAAACCACAATCGCCTTGATATACCTTTTATCAAGTAAAAACTGAAAACAACAACTTACCCAAATGAATAATTTTAAAATGAATCAAAAATCCATTAAATCGTTGACTGTCACCATGTCATTGTTACCCATTGCAAATTTGGCTTTAATGGCTGAAAATAAGCAGGGAGCAACGCCTAATAAGCCCAATATTATTATGATACTGGCGGATGATATGGGTTATTCTCAACTAGGATGTTACGGAAGTGAAATTGAGACACCTCACTTGGATAGTTTGGCTAATTATGGAGTAAGGTTTACACAATTTCATAATACTTCCAAAAGCTTTCCATCGCGGGCATGCTTGTTGACAGGTTTATATGCACAACAATGCGGAATGGATGTAAATCCTCAAAATATTGTTAACTCCATTTCGTTGGGCGATATGTTGCGAACTGCCGGTTACACAACCCTTTTTTCAGGTAAAAATCACAGCACCACACCATTGTATGGTTTTGGCTTTGACCATACCTGTGAGTTTTTGGGTGGATCGACCAATCACTTAAACCCGGGTCCACAACGTCCGGGAGAACCTTACCCTATTGATAAAGGGAGAGTAGGAACGTATGCACAATTCAATTTTGATAATGTGACAAACAATGCTTTTGTTACCCCTGCAGGTTACTATTCATCAGATTTTTATACAAATTCGGCTATCGACTTTATTGACAAAGCCCCTGCTGACAAACCGTTTTTTCTTTATTTAGCTTTTCAGGCTCAACATGATCCATTGCAAGCACCTGAAAAAGATATTGCAAAATACAGAGGCAAATACAGGGCGGGATATGCCGCTATTCGAAACGCCAGATGGCAAAAGATGAAAAATATAGGCATGGTCGACTCAACAATGACCTTGTCTGCACCAACTTATGGAACATGGCCTACTGTGGATTCTCTTCAGGTTCAGGAAGATGCCAGAATGGCGGTTATGTCGGCAATGGTTGATAATATGGATCAAAATGTCGGCAAATTAATAAACAAATTAAAGCAAATGGGTAAGTTAGATAATACACTCATCATGTTTGCTTCTGATAATGGTGCCTGTACCGAAGGTAAAGAAACCAACTCCTTCAATGTAACTCAATCGGGTGCAATTGGAAGTATTTCGTATTATGCTTATCCGGGTTTAAGTTGGCCGAACGTATGCGATACACCGTACCGATATTATAAAAATGATAGCTATGAAGGTGGAATCTGTACTCCGTTTATTGCATTTTGGCCTGTTGGTATAAAAAATAAAGGTATTATCAACAATAAAGTATATCATTTTATTGATGTTATGCCTACGCTCAAAGAAATTAGTGGTGGAAACTATCCAACAAGTTTTAGAGGTCAAAATATTGTGCCAATGCAGGGAAGAAGTTTTCTGCCTGTTTTACAAAATGGCACGGACTCAGTACGTCTTAAACCAGTTTTTTGGCAATGGGCAAATGGTACAGCAGTGAGAGTAGGTGATTGGAAGGCAGTCAGCATGAAAGGAACCTGGGCACTTTTTGATATGTCAGTGGATAGAAATGAAACAAAAGACTTGAAATCAACAAATGTAACAAAATATAATGAGCTAAAAGCTTTGTACGACAATTGGATAGCAACAGTTGGAAACATAACTGCTATTGAAACAACTATTAAAAATACTTCAAATAAGCTATTTCCAAATCCATCCAGTTCTGCTGTACACTGGAGTCATATTGA
The DNA here is from genome assembly GCA_037134195.1 of Paludibacter sp. GTDB lineage: Bacteria > Bacteroidota > Bacteroidia > Bacteroidales > Paludibacteraceae > Paludibacter. The sequence goes on from JBAXMR010000126.1 coordinate 10,699, forward strand.
TGGGCTTAGTGAAGTGGTAGTTACTAATTTGAATGGAAAAATGATTCAAAAAACACAAAATCCAACTTCTGATTTTGTTGATTTGAATCATTTAAACAAAGGTGTGTACATAATAAGTTTATTCAAAAATAATCGGATAGTTACTACTCAAAAAATTGTAAAAGAATAATAAGTATTTACTATTTTACAATTTACTATTTACTATTTAATAAAATGAAGAAATACAACTTATTACTTGAATAGTAATACGACACTATATTATCCTCATTATTTAGTTAAATTAATCAATGAATAAACATCAAGTTTTTTCTTTTAAAATAATAATCCTTCTGCTATTTTTCCATTCTTTTGGGTTTCTATCGAATGCCCAAAATTCTAGCTATGCCGTTAAACCCGTTTTAACCGGTATGATGACTTCATCCACCAACAGTGAAAAATGGTTCAAAGACATTGCCGGTTGGGGTGTGACAGGTTGGGAATGTTTTGCACCACATTACAGGGCTCAATTATTCAGATTGAATGCTGACGAGCGTATAAATGGAAAACTAAAAGGCAATGATACTACCATTCCCTGGCTCGAAGAATTGATGCCCGAGTTTGCAAGTTATCAAAACACTGACGAGTATAAATGGCAGGAAGAAATGATTCTCAAAGCCTACAAAGGCTGTGTTGATAATGGTATCGAGTTTAATTATGGCTACCCATTCCCCATTTTTCCGGTGCAGGATGTTGAACTCGTAAAGAAATTGAAACCGGAATTATTCGATGTGAATGGAAAGCTTATTATGACGCATGCTTTTTTGCGTGAATTGATGAAAAACCACATTCGTCTGTTGAAGAAAAAATTGCCAAAGCTACACGGCGTTACTGTTTGGATGTGCGAGGGAAATGGCGAGTTAGAAAAATTTGATGCATACGACCTGGAACATAACAAAGAGTGGTTGGATGCATGGGTTGGTGCGTTGAGTGAAGTGTGTAAAGAGTTAAACATTCAGGGAACGGTATTTGCCCACGACTATTTTCACACCTACAAAACACATCGTCATGCGTTTGAAGCGCTGGCAAAATATCCCGACATCATTGTGATGGAAGACAATACCTGGCCCGAAGAAAATACCTTGTGTCCGCCTTTTGCTTTTATTCCCGAAGCTGATCAAAAAAACCTGTTTGCAAGCAACCGCATTTCGCAAAATTGCCTTACTGATTGCGAATACCTCGGACAAGGATTTTATCCCTGCTTTTTGCCTCGTTGGTGGAAATATTCGGTAAACGAAGGCATTAAAAAAGGAGTTGATGTGCTAAATGGTCGCACGTTTTTCTGGGACAGAGGCTGCACCGATATCAATTTCGACAGAATAAATGCTTTTATGTTGACCCGATTTTGTTATACGCCCAATGCCGACCCCAAAAAAGTGTTGACCGATGCCGTACACGAATTTTTGGGATATGATGTGCCCGATAAATTAATAGACATTTTTTTAGAAACGGAACCAGTGCTACAGAAAATAGTTGGCATCAATGTTACCAGTTCCTTGAATCATTCAGCTTTCCCATTGGCTGTCTATCTCGACAAAGATTATTTCAACAATGTGCGATATATGAAGGCGGTAGATGATCTGTTTCAAAAACCGGGCACTAACTTGTATCCACCTTACTCCGACGAGATTGATGCGACCTTGCAATGGCGGGTACAAAACAAAATTGTTGCTAAACCGGTGAAGAACTATTTGCAAGATAAGACTGACGCTATTAAATGGTTAGAGAAAATCAGACTGCAACTGCCAAATCTGACCAAAAACTTGCCAACGGACAAAGCTGTTTTTATTAACGAATCCTATTATGCCATTTATGTATTGGCAAAAGGAATGAAAATTTTTGTTGAAACGGGCAAAGTGCATTACGATTGGTACAGAGCTAAAACATTGTCGGCAAATGAAGCTCAGCTGAAATTCAATTCTTTGGCAACTCAACTGCAACAACTAGCTGACGAAAGTCAGAAATTACCATTAAATTTAAAAACAGATATGCTGCGGTTTGCATCGGATATTCGTAAAATAACAACCGTGAAACCAACGAAATACATAGTAAATTAATGTAATCAATAAAACTCCGTAGGAGTTAAATGTGAATATGGTACATTCCGACTTGGCGGAAACCCCCAGTAAGCGTAGCGTAACTGGGGGGATGTAAATAACCACCGGACCACAACCCTGTAGTAGGTTGAACAATAGAAATTCGTTACTAGGCATTATACAAGTTATAAGTATCTGATATATTGAATTATATATTTCAAAGTA
>JBAXMR010000127.1:0-12954 GCA_037134195.1 Paludibacter sp.
CTTTCACAGCTACGGGTGGGGTGATTATTGCTGGTACGGGCGCTGTTTCGCTCAACAGTTCGGAAGTTATCAATGCTCCTCTTACCATAAATTCCGGTGCAAGCTTAAATACTACTTCTGCCAATAATTATGCGCTGACTTTTGGTGGAAATTTTACTAACAGTGGAACCCTAACCGCGAATGCTTCTGCCATTACAATCACCGGAACAGGAACACAAAGTATAGCCGGATTTACAACAACCGGTTCTCTGACTTGCGATAAAACTGCCGGAGTGGCAACACTGACAGGAAATGTAAATGCAGGTTCACTGGCAAACACCGGACTTGGTGGAACACTTAATTTAGGGAGTGGATTAACTCATACTATCTCCGGTGCATGGACCCGCACTAACGGAACAGTGAACGGTGGTTCAAGTACGTTGAATATTGGAGGTTCAGTAACCAATACAGCCGGAACATTTACAGCATCAACCGGTACTGTTAATTATAGCGGTGCTGCGCAAACAATAGCAGATGTAAACTATTACAACCTGACTTTCTCAGGTAGTGCGGCTAAAACAATGGGAGCTAACACAACTACTGTTGGGGGAAATCTGGTGTTGAGTGGTACAGCATCAGCAACTACAGCGGCTGCTTTAGCAGTTACAGGAAATCTTACTGTTGGCAGTGGAACTACATTTGCAACTGGTGCAACTAATTCCTGGACACTTGGTATTACCGGAACAACTTCAGTAACTGGAACACTTACTTTAGCAAATACCGGAGCAAAAACATTCACAGGTGATGTAACGCTTAATAGTGCTGCGGTATGGAATGAAACCGGAGTTGCTAGCATAGGATTTGGAGGAAACTTCACCAACAATGCAACTACATTTACCGCTAACACAGGAACGCATACCTTCAGTGGAGCTACAAAAACTCATAGTGGGGCTACAACAACTTCAATTCCAACAGTTACCTTTACTGGGTCTTATACAAATAGCGGTATATTAACTTCTGCAACACTTCTAACTGTTACCGGTGCTACAGTAACGCTGACAAATAATGGTACTATTAGTGCTTCTACAGCATTATCTGGTACAGGTGGCTTAGTTCAGGGTACTAACGGAATACTAAACATTGGAGGTACTTCAGGGATTACAACATTAACTGCTACAACTACAGGAAATACCGTAAACTATAACGGTGCTGCACAAACTGTAAAAACAGGTAATTATTATAATCTGACACTTTCGGGCAGTGGAACAAAAACTCTACTTACAGGAACAACACTTATAGGAGGGAACTTTACCTTAAGTGGTACTGCTAGCACAACCGGAGTAGTAGGATTGACAGTTAATGGAGATTTGACAATTGGAACTGGAACAACCTTAAATAGTGGAGCATTTATTCATACAATCGATGGAAACTGGATAAATAATGGTGGTACTTTCACAGCAGGAACCGGAACGGTTACTCTGACTGGAAGCGGTAAAACTATTGGTGGAACTACTTCAACAACATTCAACAACCTAACAATAAATTCTGGTGGTACTACTTTAAACAGTAATGAAACAGTTTCAAATATTTTGACATTGAGGAGTGGTATTTTGAAAACATCATCTTCAGCTCTCTTATCTGTTACAGCAACTGCAACAACATCAATAACTGGTGCTTCATCCATTTCATTTATTAATGGACCAATAAAATGGACATTGCCATCTAATCTTACATCAGGCTCAACCTATGTTTTCCCTGTTGGAAAAGGTTCGACATATTTACCTTTATCTCTTGTTAATCCTACAACAGGTACAGGCACAGTCACGGCACTAATAGAAGCTTTCAATACAAATCCGTCAGGAACTCACGATGCATCACTTACAACTATAAGCAATACTGAATATTGGTCGTTAGTAACTTCAGGAAACTTTAGTAATTCTTCATTATCGGTAAACAGAACAAATCTTATTGCACCATTTGATGTACTTGCAGGAAATGCAACTGCTGGTAATGGTAACTATGTAAATTTACTCGGTACAGTGGGAACTTATGGTATTACAAACTCGAATCTAATTGGTGTAAATAAGTTCTTCTGTCTTGCACAGGGAGTTTCAACTATAACTTTATCCACCTCTACATTATCTGGTTTCAGTTATCCTCTGGGTACTGGTCCATCAACCGAACAAAGCTTCACAGTTAGAGGTAATTCACTTATTGCGAATATTGCCTTGACGCCCGCAACAGACTACGAAATTTCGACAGGTAGTGGTGCATCATTTGTCTCATTAAGTCAGATAAATTTAACAATTAGTGCTGGTGCTGTTCCCGTTACAACAATTTATGTAAGACTTAAAGCAGGTTTAAGTATTGGCACGTACAGTTCTGAACTTATTACGATAACTTCAGGCGGAGCAACTTCACAAGCTGTTAGTTGTAGTGGAGTTGTAGGAAGTGCACCTTCAGTAACTGTAAATTCTACAAGTTTAAGTGGTTTCACGTATGTATATACCAAAGGACCTACAGTACAGCAATCGTTCACAGTGAGTGGTTCAAATCTTGCAGGGAATGTGCTAATCACTCCTCCATCTGATTATCAGATTTCAACTACATCCGGTTCAGGATATCAGTCTACCGCAATTACTTTAACACCAACAAGCGGTACTCTGGCAAGCAGAACTATTTATGTTATAATGCCATCGGGATTAGGTGTTGGTAGTCACAATCAAAACATTTCTGTAACTTCGTTAGGTGCTAATTCACAAAATGTATCATTATCAGGAACAGTAACAGCTGCACCAACTTTAACAACAGAAACTTCCTATCTTGGTGGTTTTGTTTACACATTGGGTTCAGGTTCATCCGGTGAACAGAATTTTGTTCTAACAGGTACTAATTTATCAACCAGTTTACGAAATGATACAATTATAGCACCAACAAACTTTGAGATTTCCACAACCTCCGGTAGTGGTTTCACAAGTCAAATTATATTGACTCGTGCAACTGGAGTAACCAGTCAGTTAAAAACCATTTACGTAAGGATGTTAACAGGTCTAGCAGTTGGTAATTATGGACCAGGCAATGTAACTTTAAAATCCAGTAACGCAATTGTAAAAACTGTGGCTTTAGCGGGTTCTGTCGTAAATTCAGCCACTGTTTTGGTATCTTCTTCAACGTTAACAGGATTTGGATACATGCAGGGAGCGGGACCATCGAGTGATCAGAAGTTTACAGTTAGTGGGGCATCACTTACAAGCAATATTACAGTAACTCCGCCTGCAAATTATGAAATTACAACCACTTTGGGTTCAGGATATCAAACTACTCCGATTACATTGAGTTTAACTTCCGGTCGTGTAAACCCGACATTAATATATGTAAGATTGAAAACCGGATTAACTGCCGGAAATTATACAGGGGTGAATATCACAGCGGCATCATCCGGTGCAACAACCAAAAATGTAGCTTTGGTTGGAACGGTATTTATCTCGCCACTCGTAACAGCAGGTGGTGGTGGAAACTATTGCGCAGGCTCTACAATTAATCTTACAAGTGTAGGAGCTGACATTCAGAACCGTTATTGGCAAGGTCCGAATTCGTTCTATTCAATAGTTCAAAATCCAAGTATAAGTTCTGCAACAACTTCGATGAGTGGAACATATACTGTTACCGGTAATGTAATTGTGGGTGGTAATTTGGTTGTTAACGGTGATTTTGAAATGGGTAATATTGGTTTTGGAAGTGGTTATGGATATGTTGATACCACCAATACATCTGCATTATATCCTGAAAGCAAATATACAGTTGTGAAACTTCCTGTATCAGTACATCCTAATTTCTCATCCTGGCCAGATCATACCGGAAGAGGTTTACAAATGGTTGTGAATGGTGCACCTGTTGCTGGTGTTGTAGTTTGGAGTCAAGCAGTTCCTGTAATTCCGGGGGCAACCTACGAATTTACATATTGGGAACAAACCGTAAATGTACCAGAAAATCCAAAAAATGCGTCTCAGTTACAACTATACGTTAATGGTGTTGCTGCAGGTCCAATTTATACTGCGCCATTGGTAAATAATCAGTGGAATCAATTCTTATATAATGCAGCAGCAGGCTCAAACAACGTATTAAATCTTGAATTAATAAACCAAAACACTGTTGCAAGTGGCAATGACTTTGGTTTGGATGATATTGTTTTCCGACAAATTCTACCAGCTACTTCAACGGTTGATGTAACAGTGAGTCCTATTTTACCGGTTAGTGTAACTGTTACAGCATCTGCTAATCCTGTTTATAAAAATACTCCTGTTACTTTCACGGCTACTCCAACTAATGGAGGTTCAACACCTGCTTATCAGTGGCAGGTTAATGGAATTAATGTTGGTACTAATAGTACAACTTACACTTATACTCCTGTTGATGGTGATGTTGTGAAATGTATTTTGACATCAAGCTTAACTTGTGTTTCAAATAATCCAGCAAATGCAAGTGTAGTGATGATTGTAAATACGCGTACAAACTATTGGTACGGATACATTGATACAGATTGGGCAAAACCAAGAAACTGGACTGGAAATTTTGTTCCGCTTCCAGGTGATGATGTTGAATATGCAACTGTGGCAAATACTGATTCTGTGGCAATAAACGATTTATGGTTGGATAAAAACAGAACAATTGGTAGCTTGATTAATGCAACAACAAAGGCGTTGATAATTCCTGCGGCAAAAGGAATCGAAGTAAATAATTATGTAATAACCGATGGTAATACAAATCGAATTCAAATAAAAACCAGCACAACACTTGCTAATGGTTCGCTTCATTTCAATCAGCCGACTTTGAACAATTCGGTTAATGCAACTGTAGAAATGTATTCCAAAGCAACATGGGACTTGTCACAACCTATAAACAATAAATATAAATGGCAATACTTTGGAATTCCAGTACGTACTGTTACTGCAAATCCAACATTTATAGGATCATACGTAAGAAAATGGGTTGAATCCGGTAATAGTATAACTAACCATTGGATTCAGTTAGCAAATGATTCAGTATTGAAACCATTTTATGGTTATGAAATTTGTCAGGAATCTCCTACAACAATTGTATTTACGGGAACACTTGAAACCAGAGATTTCGCTACTGGTCAAATGCCGTTCACAACATCAGCACTGTACCCAGGACAGAATGTGTATGCAAATTCATATTCTGCGGGAATTTCTATTAAAAATCTGGATTACGGAAATTCTACAGAGGCTACTGCTTATCTATATAATACAGGAACTTTCAACGAATGGATACCAAATTCACAAACCTCAGGTTTAAGCGCAGGTCAGTATATTGCTGTTCCCAAGAACTATGCAGGTATGCTTGGTCTTCCGGCTCAGGTAGCCTCAATGCAATCTATTCTGGTGAAAGCACAAAGTAATAGTAGTAATGCAACTTTCGGTATTCGATATTTGAATACAGTTGTTGACTTTGATTCAGCAATACATCGTATTCGAGGAACCTATAATAATCCATTTGAGAATACTGATAAAGTGTCAACTATTATTGACGTAACGGGAGCTAAGACTGCTGATAGACTTTGGATAGTTTCTGAACAAAATTGTTCTAAGAATTTTGATAATGGTTATGATGGATTTAAATTTATTGGCTCAGCAATTTCACCTCAATTATATGCAATTGAACCGGATGGTAAATATCAGGTTGATGCAATTAATGATATAAATGATACTGAATTAGGATTTATGGTTGGAGAAGACAGTGAATATACGTTAACGTTCACACATACAAATGTAAAAACAAAATATGCAGGCATCTATTTAGTTGATTTACTTGAAAATAAAACAATGGATGTAACTGAAAGTGGTTCAAAATATGAATTTAACACCAGTTCTTCAACTCAGACAGAAAAAAGGTTCAAGGTAGTGGCTCGTCATTATGAAGAAAATGCTCCTGATGCTGAAAGTCAGGTTAAAATCTTCAGTAGTAATGGAAATATTTTTATTCAAAACTTAAACAATAGTAAGGGAGATGTTATGATTTATGATATTGCAGGTCATTATCTTGAAAAAATGGCATTAACACCTAGTGGGATAATCACTTTATCCGGTATTATACCCGGTGCATATATAGCAAAAGTAGTGACTACAACTGAAGAATTTTCAAAACGATTAATAGTAAGATAAACTGTGGATAAACAACAAAAGATAATACTATTTTGGGTTCTTACATGGGCAGGATTGCTCTTGGCAGTGCTTTATTCTCCATTAGGAAGCCCAGATTTATATTCAACACGACAATTTTACATAGCAAATAAAAGTGTGAATTTCAATGGAGAACCCATTTCATACACAAACCGAATAGATTATTCAAACAAAATTAATATAAAAAATAATTTAAGGGAAAATAATAGCAGTAGTAGTTCAGGAAATGCGGAAATTGTGGTGACAAACAATTACGAATCAGCTTCAAAGAGACTTCCAATTACGAATGTTTCAAATTCACCCAGCAAAATTGTGAGCAATACAGTTAATGCTGTTCAAACTCCAATAAATAATCAGGAAGCAAATTATAGTAACAGTGGAAATTCAGGTTCAGGTATTGGAAGTGAATATTATGCTTATAGTAGTGGTAGAAAGTCTAACAGGAGCAATAATAATGTAATTTCTGAGTCTGATATTGCAGCATTGACAACAAATTTAAATATTCCTTCTATTACAGGTAATATCACTACAAAACAATTAAATGGTACAGGTTTGAATGACAACACAGACCCAGGAGGTGATCCATTTGGAAAGCCAATACCAGTAGGAGAAGGTTGGATATATATGCTTGTTCTAGTCACAGCCTATGGATTATGGAAATTCAAAATAGGCAAAAATTAAATATAATAAAGGGTAGTTATTTTGCTACTCTTTTTTTGTTCCAAAGACAAAAGAAACTTAGGAAAAAGAATACATCCAATTTTAAAAATCGGTTTAAACGGAAATTTGATTCGAGCAGTCAATTAACGTATTATTTTTATGAATAAAAATATAGAAGATGAAACCAACTCCTTTCCCCCTTCAAAAATTAGGGGTATTGAACTTCTTTCTCCCGCTAAAAACCTAGAATGTGGCATTGCTGCTGTAAATCATGGTGCTGATGCGGTCTATATTGGTGCGGCACAATTTGGTGCACGTGCTGCTGCCGGAAATTCCATTAAAGATATTGCAGAACTGGTCAGATATGCACATCAGTTTCGGGTTAAAGTATTGGTTGCACTAAACACCGTGCTTACTGACGACCAACTACCTGATGCAGAAAAACTGATTTGGGATATCTACAATGCGGGTGCTGATGCCTTGATTATTCAGGATATGGGCATTCTGAAACTGAATTTACCGCCGATTGCGCTTCATGCCAGCACGCAAACAGATAATCGTACCGTAGAAAAGGTAAAATTTCTACAGGATGTTGGTTTTTCGCGAATTGTTCTGGCACGCGAACTCACATTGAAGCAAATATCAGAAATTTCATCCCAAACTAATGTTGAGTTGGAAGCTTTTGTTCATGGTGCTTTGTGCGTAAGTTACAGCGGTCAATGTTACATGAGTCAGGCAAATTGCGGACGAAGTGCTAACCGTGGACAGTGTGCGCAGTATTGCCGCTTGCCTTATCAATTGGTGGATGCGGATGATAATATTCTGGTAAAAAACAAACATCTGCTTTCCCTCAAAGATTTAGATCAGTCTGATTCATTAGCAGAAATGCTGGAAGCCGGAGTGACTTCGTTTAAAATTGAAGGCCGATTGAAAGATGTTGATTATGTAAAGAATATCACTGCTTATTATCGCCAAAAATTAGATGCTATTATTGAAAAGGACAACCGTTATGAACGTGCTTCAGCCGGAAAAACGACCATTCTTTTTGAACCAAATCCAGAAAAAAGCTTTCGCCGCAGTTCTACCGATTATTTTTTGCACGAACGCCATGCAGGTATTATTCAGCCCGAAACGCCAAAATCGTTGGGCGAACCGATAGGCAAAGTGACCTATATTGGAAGAAATTTCTTTGAAGTTCATAATGGAAATACGTTGAATAACGGCGATGGACTTTGTTTTATCAATAAGCACGGTGACTTAACCGGATTTAGAGTAAATCGTGTGGAAATCCCCTCTCACAGGGGAGAGGGGCATGGGGTGAGGTGCTTTCCGGCTGATATGCCACGAATGGATGTTGGTGTGATGTTGTATCGAAATCAGGATCAGGCTTTTGAAAAAATACTGAAAGGAAAAACGGCTGAACGCAAAGTTGAAGTGAAGTTACTTTTTAGTGAAACTCCAAACGGTTTTACAATTCAGTTGACTTCGGAAGATGGTATCTCAACAATACTTGAAACAACCTGCGACAAACAACCTGCTCAAAAACCGGAAGCAGTAAACGATAATATTAAAAACCAACTCTCCAAACTTGGAAATACTATTTACGAAGCAACTGATATACAAATAAATATAAATGAACCTTGTTTTTTTCCTGCTTCGCAATTGGGTGAATGGCGCAGACAGGCTATAGAAAAGCTGGTTGAAATAAGAGCAAATTCGTATGTCAGAGAAGCTAAACGTGAGCCTGTAGCTGCTGAATTTACACAAAAAAAGCTTTCTTATCTCGGAAATGTAACCAACAAACTGGCTGAGAAATTCTATCTCGAACATGGTGTGGAGGAAGTGATGCCGGGATTTGAACTGAAAGCTGATGAAGGTGTACCGCTCATGTTCACCAAACACTGCATAAAATTCGAAATGGGATGGTGTCCGAAGCAAGGTTACAAAGCTACTTTCAAAGAGCCACTTTTTCTCCGTAATAACGATCAGGAATATAAACTGACTTTTGATTGTAAGGCTTGTGAAATGAAGATTTCAAAGGCCTAAAAAAAGTTCCAAATCAGCAGTACTGACTTTGGAACTTTTTACTTTATGAGCTTTATAAACTGATAGTCTATTTATTCTGTATCGCTTCCACGATTTTAGCTTCCAACTCGGCGGCTAATTCGGGATTGTCTTTGATTAGTGCTTTAGAACCATCGCGTCCCTGAGCAAGTTTGGTGTCACCGTAACTGTACCACGAACCGCTTTTCTTGATAATACCGTATTCAACTCCAAGGTCGATAATTTCACCTGTTTTTGAAATACCTTCACCGTACATAATATCAAACTCAGCTTTGCGGAACGGAGGTGCCACTTTGTTTTTAATTACTTTCACACGGGTTTGGTTACCGATAGCTTCTTCACCGTCTTTCAACTGACCGATACGACGAATATCCAAACGAACTGAAGCGTAGAATTTCAGCGCATTACCACCTGTAGTAGTTTCAGGATTACCGAACATTACACCGATTTTCTCGCGCAACTGATTGATAAAGATACAGGTTGTGTTGGTTTTGTTGATATTGGCAGTGAGTTTACGTAAAGCCTGCGACATCAAACGTGCCTGCAATCCCATTTTCGAATCACCCATATCGCCTTCTAATTCAGCTTTTGGAGTCAGTGCTGCCACCGAGTCAATCACCACAATATCAACAGCTGAAGAGCGAATCAACTGATCGGCAACTTCCAATGCCTGTTCGCCATTATCAGGTTGTGAAATTAATAATTCTTCGATGTTTACGCCCAGTTTTTCAGCATAGAAACGGTCGAAAGCATGCTCTGCATCAATAAAAGCAGCTATACCACCAGCTTTTTGAGCTTCGGCAATAGCGTGAATAGCCAGCGTGGTTTTACCTGACGATTCAGGTCCGTAAATTTCGATAACGCGTCCGCGTGGATAACCGCCAACGCCTAATGCTACATTTAATCCGATTGAACCTGTTGAGATAAACGATACCTCTTCCACTTTTGTGTCACCCATACGCATGATGGTGCCTTTCCCGTGGTCTTTTTCAATTTTGTCCATTGCCAGTTGCAATGCTTTAAGTTTGTCGGAAGTTGGAAATTTCAACTCCTCAGCAGCGGTTGTTTTTGCCATGATTTATTTGTTTATTTTGTTGTTTTTCAATTGTTTATTCGTTAATCAATTATTTATCTGTCATATCAAATGACCCTCCTTCATTACATTTTTATAAAATGGGGTAATGCAATATTTTGTAATCCAGTCATTTATAGTATAAACCATAGGACTGATAATCTCGCCTGTTTCAAACTCCAAATCATAAAGTGGGTAGGTAATTTCATTCTCAATTTCTGTTGTAATTTTCTCTCTATTCAACAAAATCAACAAATCCCAATCTGAATTTTTTGTTGCTGTTCCCTTTGCTCTTGAGCCATATAAATAGATTTTGGCTGAAGAATCCTTTTCTTCAACTCTTTTTTTGATTTCTATCAGTATGTTTTTTGAATTGACCATGATTGAATTTAAATAATTCTAGCACAAAGATAAAATTAATTCTTTCAATATTATGAGTTAGGGATATATTTTATAAACATATTTTCAGTCAACTGATAACTATCAACTCTCAACTATTCCAGCACTTCCAGTTTGGCAAATTTCAATAATAATGATTTTATGCCTTTTTCACCAAAATCAATATCCGCTTTCTCATTACCATTTACTACAGCGGTTTCCAACACTTTTCCAATGCCAAAAATGCCATGTTTTACAAATGCTCCAACCGGAATTGACCCATTTTGAACAGGAATTTTATCTAAGCTTGCTGAACTTAGTTTAACCAACCGTTTTGGGGTGGAAGGAAGTTCAATACGTTCATTGTATGCAGGTTTAGAAAAGGGTTTTTGAAAGCGATTCCGTTCCGTTTCCAAATCATCGTCCCAATCACCAATACGACCTTGTTTTGGTTTTTGTTCTAATGGCAAGTCGAGGTACTGTACATCGATATCCTTTATAAAGCGGCTTGGATTGGAGAAATTGGTTTTGCCGTTTTTGAAACGTGATTTGGCAAAACTAATAAATAACCGTTCCTCAGCACGGGTTATTGCCACGTAGAATAAGCGGCGCTCTTCCTCCAGTTCCCGTTCGCTCTGACAAAATGGCGAAGGGAATAACTCCTCCTCCATACCGACAATAAACACAGCCTTGAATTCCAGTCCTTTGGCTGAATGCACGGTCATTAGCGTAACTTTATCTTTATCAGATTCCTTGTCGGTGTCCTGATCTGTGAGCAACGAAACTTCTGATAGAAAATCCGGTAAAAAAGCCGTGCCTTCTTCCTCTTGTTTTGCTTCGGCAAACTCATGAATTGCCTTAAGCAACTCTTCCACGTTATCCACCTTGCTCATATTCTCGGGTGAACGGTCGGTGTAGGCATCGCTCAAAATTCCGCTGGTTTTTACAATGGAATTGGCCATTTCATAAGCATTTTGAGTGGAAATTTGCTGTGCAAAAACGTCAATCATGTTCCGGAACTGTGCCAATTTATTGGCAGTACCGGCATTTACAGTCAGGTTGTATTTCAGCATGTCGGTTAATACTTCCCAAGCACTGACAGCATGTAGTTGTGCACATTCAATCAGTTTATTCACGGTTGTTTCGCCAATTCCACGTGCCGGATAATTGATGATTCGTTTCAGTGCTTCCTCGTCGTTTGGATTGCAAACCAATCGACAATAAGCAATTACATCCTTGATTTCCTTGCGTTGGTAAAACGACAAACCTCCATAAATCCGGTAAGGAATGTTTTGTTTGCGCAACGCTTCCTCCATTACACGCGATTGTGAATTGGTGCGGTACAGAATGGCAATGTCCTGATAGCGGTAATTGTTCGAAAAACGCAAATCAGTTATATTATCGGCTACAGTAAATCCTTCTTCAAAATCGGTAAAAACGCTCAAAACTTTGATTGGTTTTCCGGTTTCCTTTTCGGAAAAAACCGTTTTCCGGATTTGCTGTGCATTCTTGTCAATCAGGCTGTTGGCAGCATTTACAATGGTTTGTGTGGAACGATAATTCCGTTCCAGTTTAAACACCTGTGAATTTTTATAGGTATTTTTGAACTGAAGAATATTGTCGATATTGGCACCACGGAACGAGTAAATACTTTGCGCATCGTCGCCCACCACGCAGATTCTTTCGTGGCGTTCGGCCAGCTTTTTCACTATCAGATATTGTGCAAAATTGGTATCCTGATATTCGTCTACCAGAATATAGCCGAACAAATGCTGGTATTTTTCCAAAATGTCGGGATTATTCCGAAAAAGCACATTGGTTTGCAACAATAAATCGTCAAAATCCATAGCGTCAGCCTGTTTGCAGCGGTTGCAATAGATTTTGTAAATATCTTTCATCAACGGAACACGTGAAGCATTGTCAGCTTTCAACAAATCAGTATTTGCAGCATAAGCGTCAGGTGTAATCAGATTATTTTTGGCATACGAAATTCGTGATTGTACCAAGCCATGTTTATAGGTTTTATCGTCGAGTTTCAGTTCTTTGACAAGGCTTTTCACCAGACTTTTTGAATCGGCAGAATCATAAATGGTGAAATTCTTGGAGTAACCGATATGATCCGCTTCAGAACGTAAAATTCGCGAAAATACAGAGTGAAACGTTCCCATCCAAAGGTAGCGGGCTGTTTTTTCGCCCACCATTTGTGCAATACGCTCTTTCATCTCACGAGCAGCTTTGTTGGTAAACGTTAGTGCCAGAATAGATGAGGGTTGCATGCCTTTTTTGAGCAGATAGGCTATTTTGTAAGTCAGTACGCGTGTTTTGCCGGAACCTGCACCGGCAATAACCAGCGAAGCTCCTTCGGTAAATTCTACCGCCTTGCGTTGACTTTCATTGAGTTCGTTTAGAAAGGAAAAATCCATAAATAATATGCCAATAGGTCAATGTGCCAATAAGCAAGAATAATTATTAGTTTAATGCTTATTTGTTGCTTTATTTTTTCTGAATGCAAAGTTAGCAAATTGATTCAAACCGCACTAAAATAGCAGGGCTGACGCATTAAAAAATAACAATTCAATTATATTTTTAATTCGCAAATTA
>JBAXMR010000128.1:0-12938 GCA_037134195.1 Paludibacter sp.
TAATATTCAACACCTTAAAAAATGAAGTTTCAAAAACTGTCAAAGTCAGGAAATACAGCGTTGACATGGATTTGGAGAAATACTTTGACACTGTAAGCCATAGTAAATTGATAGAAGTATTATCAAGGACAATCAAGGATGGTCGTGTAATCTCGTTGATTCATAGATATATGAATGCAGGTGTTATAGAGTGTTTCCGGTATAAATTGCTAATTTTGTGCCTCAGAAATCGAGGATCAAACAGACTGAATGGAAAACCCTTTTAAAATAATCAAAATTACCCCTGATTTTGTAAATACTATTCGTGCAAAACGCGAACCTGCTCATTTCCATGATTTTGAAGAATTAGTTATTGTTACAGAAGGTAGTTTGGAACATTATATCGATTTTCAGATGGAAGTGATTGAAGCTCCTGCGGCCAGTTATATTTCGATGGGCAAAATGCATCGGGTGGTGGAGCGTGACGATTTGCGCGGATGGGTTATCAATTACAAAAACGAATTTATTCCGGATTCAAAGCTTAATTTCTATTCTAATTTCACGACCTCAACCAGCGTTACCCTCAGTGCTGAAGGTTGTGCCGATAAGTTTATTAACCTATGTGAAATAATAAATGCCGAGTCTGAGCAGGAAAATCCGGACTTGACAACTATTCGACATCTTACTTCTGCATTAATCTCAATGATTGAGTCGGAACGCAAACGCAATATCCAAATTGAAAGTGCTAAGGCAACTCAAATTGCGACCTTCACTAATTTCCTGAGGATACTGGAAGAGAATTTTCGCAGGGACGAAGGTGTAAGGTTTTATGCCGAGAAAATGAATATGTCGGAACGCAATCTTAATATTATATGTAAGAATAACTTTCAAAAGAGCGTTTCCGAAATTATTGAAACCCGAAAACTCATCGAAGCTAAGAATCTGTTGATTCATACCGAAAAAACCGTCTCTGAAATAGGTTATGAGCTGGGTTACAATGAGAAATCTTACTTTACACGCGTGTTTCGCAACAAACTTTCTGTGACTCCGACCGAATTTCGCGAGATAACCCGCGCAATTATTTCCTAAAAGTACCACCCTTCTTCCGAAAAGTGTTACCACTGATTATTTCGGTGACAGTATCTTTGCATCATAAAAATGGAAACAAATATCAGTTAGGTTTAGGTAAATAAATCACATTATTAAAACATACTAACTTTTTAAAAACAAAAAAATGGAACCAATTATTGCAAAAAAAGGACCTTTCGCTGTAGAGCTGGAAGAAGGTAAGAATTATCACTGGTGTGCATGTGGCAAAAGTGCCAATCAACCATTTTGTGATGGGGCGCACAAAGGAAGTGGAATTACTCCAACATCGTTTACAGCTGAGAAAACAGGAACTGCATACTTATGTGGTTGCAAACATACCAAAAATCCGCCTTATTGCGATGGATCACATCACAGTTTGTAAGTAATTTGTTTGCAAATTATTACTGAAAGTATGACCTTCGATAAACTAATCAAAGGTCATATTGTTTTTTAATTAAATGATTCTAAAGAGGAACTCCACATGAATCGAAAACAATTTCTACAGTCGTTGGGGCTGTTTGCTTTTGCAGGTGTAACGCTGAAATACAACAAATTAATGAATATGACAGAAAGTAAAGAAAATAAAAACCGTATGCCGGTACTGTTTGTCGGACACGGAAGCCCGATGTATGCCATTGAGGAAAATGAATTTGTGCAAACCTGGCGAAAGCTGGGCGAAGAATTGCCAAAACCGAAAGCAATTATTGCCGTTTCGGCACACTGGGAAACCCGTGGAACGCAGGTTACGGCTATGCAGCATCCGCAGACGATTCACGATTTTGGAGGATTTCCGCAAGAATTGTACGCTGTGCAATATCCTGCACCCGGAAATCCTGAATTGGCAAAGCAAGCGATTGAAACCATAAAAGGAACTCCTGTTTTGGCTGACGAAAAATGGGGACTGGATCATGGAACATGGAGCGTGATTCGCCGGATTTACCCCAAAGCTGATATTCCCATCATTCAGTTAAGTCTGGACTATCATAAAACTCCACAGCAACATTACGAACTTGCCAAAGAACTGGCTTCATTTCGAGAAAAAGGCGTAATGATTGTAGGCAGCGGAAACATTGTGCATAACCTCCGCCAGGTTGCCTGGGATAAACCCGATGATGAAGAATATGGTCACGACTGGGCTATTGAAGCCAATAATCTGGTGAAGAAACTGATTCTGGAAAATAATCATAGAGCGTTGATTGACTATAAATCGTTGGGTAGCGCTGTTCAACTGGCAGCTCCCACGCCCGATCACTTTTTGCCCTTGCTGTATGCATTGGCTTTGAAACGCGATGACGAACAAGTTTCATTTTTCAATGACAAAGCGGTAATGGGCTCGTTGACCATGACTTCAGTGAAAATTGGGTAAGTAACCATGATTGTATTGGTAAGCCGATTTGAATATACACATTATTAAACCCTTTATAGGTTTTTTGTTTGTCAATTTGATAAAACAAGATTACTATTTTAAACGCTAAGAACACAAAGAAACAAAGTCGCAAAGTGTATTTTAAAGAAAAACTTTAAAGTTTTTCTTCTTTGCGTTCTTTTTAAGTATAGGATTTATACAGGTGTGTTTTAACTTCGCGAACTTTGCGTTTAATTATAAAACTAAAACGATAAGAGTACCTTTTGTGATTTTCATATTGATTTTATTTGTATGTTTTCTATCACGGTACTTCATAATTTCTCTCTCTCAAAACCTATTTATCCCCTATAGTACTTATTCCAATTATTATCACTACCTTTGCACCCGATTTAAAAACAACTGCGCGTTGTGAGTAACTATCCGAATTTCACTGCTTTATAATAGCAGTATGCTTACCAAAATGGTACACGTTTTCATTAGAGAATGAAAAATTCGACGGATAACAACTCAAAAACGTGTGCTAAAAACAAACAAATGACATTTAAAGAATTGAATTTGAAGGACGATATTTTATCGGCCATCGAAGAACTTGGCTACGAGCAACCTATGCCCGTGCAAGCATTAACTATTCCGTTTATGCTCGAAAAAACCACTGATTTAGTGGCTTTGGCTCAAACCGGAACAGGTAAAACAGCAGCTTTCGGGCTGCCAGTATTAAACCTGATTGATTCCAATCGCAAACAGGTTCAAGCCCTCGTGCTTGCTCCAACCCGCGAATTGTGTATTCAAATTGCCAACGACCTGAAAGGTTACTCCAAAAACATGCGCGGTATGCGTATTGTGCCGGTGTATGGCGGCGAAGACATCCGTACGCAACTTCGTCAACTGGATACAGCACCACAGATTATTGTGGCTACTCCTGGTCGTCTGATCGACCTGATTGAACGCGGAAAAATTGAATTGGGAAGCATTGACTTTTTGGTACTCGATGAAGCGGACGAAATGCTGAACATGGGTTTCAAGGAAGATATTGAAACTATATTGGAACGCACGCCCGATACCCGTCGTACCATGCTTTTCTCGGCTACCATGCCTAAGGAAATTGCTAATATAGCTAAACGCTATATGAAGAATTTCGAGGAAATTACCGTTGGAACAAAGAATTCGGGAGCTGAAAACGTAGAACACGTTTATTATATTTCGCAGGCAAAACAACGCTACATGGTGTTGAAACGCATTGTGGACTTGAATCCTGATATTTACGGTATTGTGTTTTGTCGCACCCGTCAGGAAACCAAAGAAGTGGCCGACAAACTGATGCACGACGGTTATAATGCCGATGCCTTGCACGGTGATTTGTCTCAGGCTCAACGCGATACAGTTATGCAGAAGTTCCGTATTCGTAACATTCAGTTGCTGGTAGCTACCGATGTGGCTGCACGTGGATTGGACGTAAGCGACCTGACACACGTTATCAATTATAATTTACCTGATGATGTGGAAATTTATACGCACCGTAGCGGTCGTACCGGTCGTGCCAACAAAAAAGGCGTTGCGGTTTCCATTATTCACTCCAAGGAAAAATTCAAAATAAAAGATATAGAGCGCATGCTCCGTAAGACTTTTGAACAACAACAAATCCCTAACGGACTGGAAGTATGTAAAAAACAGTTGTTCTTTATGATTGACCGCATGCAAAATGTGGAAGTGAGCGAAGAACAGATTGCACCGTACATTCCTCAGATTATGAAACAGTTGGAAGGATTATCGAAAGAAGAAATCCTGAAACGCTTTGTTTCGATTGAATTCAACCGTTTCCTCGATTATTATAAAGATGCCGAAGATTTGAATTATCACGAACACGTGAGAGAACGTGGCGAACGTGGTGACAGACCAGAACGTGGAGATCGTGGCGACCGCGGAGATCGTGGTGAGCGCGGAGCAAAAGCAGGTAACCGTGTACGTCTGAAAATGAACGTGGGCGAGCGTGAAGGCATTGACCCGAAACGTTTTCTGGGCATTATCAACGATGTAACAGGCGATAAATCAATCAGTATTGGTGCCATTGAAGTGACTAATAAATTTACTTTCTTCGATGTGTTCTCCGATCAGGTTGAAAAAGTAGTGCTAGCTTTTGCGGGCGAAACCGATTATGAAGTATCCGAAGCCAAAGGCAGCAAAACTTTCGAAGGTGGTGGCAGCCGCAAACCGGAATATCGCTCACGCGGTGGGTATGGTGGTGGCGAATCCCGCTCAGGTGGCGGCGGTGGCTATCGTGGTGCTGACAGAAGTAGTGATCGTAGTGATCGTCCTGCACGTCCTGCAGCAAGTTCGGGTAGTGGCGAAAAACCATGGCGCAACCGTGAACTGGGTGACAGAAACAGCCGTCCTTCAGGTGGAGGCGGCGACCGCGACCGCAGAAGCTCAGGCGGCGGTTACAAGAAAAGATATTAAGATTAATTTATATAGAAAAAAGGATAATTCGGAAACGGCTTATTTTGTCAACTTGTTTTCATTTCGTTTTGTAATATAATTGGCATACGAGCTATATTAATCTGAACTCTAAATCGGTTAAAACCCTCAAAAAGTTGTCCAATATCTTTAATTTAAAGATATTGGACAACTTTTTTGATTAAACAATCAAAAACAACTCTTACTTTTGCAACATAAAGTTTTTACAAATTTGTGATATTTACATTTATTTTAAATATATTGTAGGCTGTACTCAATCATTTAAAAGTTTTAGAATTATAAAACTGTTATATTACTCGTAACAGAATTTAACAGGCTTTATGTTTTGAAGTATTTGTGATTATATAGACTAAAAACTGATTTTTAATTTGAAACTCACATTTCATATACTATACAAAAGATATGAAGGATAATAATAAAGCAAACAAACCATCTGAATCTAAAAGAGACTTGAGAGTTTTAGAAACTGAAATTGAAAAAACTCTTCAGCAAATCCCAACTGCCTGTTTACTTGTTAGTTCGGATGGTGAGATTAAATTTGCCAACCCGCTATGTTGTAAACTATTTAACTCCTCTGAAAGTGAATTTCTTAAATTGAATTTCCTCGACTTCTTTACACATTCCATACCAAATTTCTTTGACGATATTGACAACAACTCGACAGATTCGGATACGGCTAGTTTTACAAAACAAATAATTAGAAGGGATGGTCAACAAATATATATAAATATTGATGTCCGCAAATTCGATGATTCAGCCTATATACTTCTCCTCAAAGAAAGTATCAAAACGACTATTCCAAAAAATGACTCCCCAAATTTACATCATATTATTGAAAAGTTACAAACACCTATTGTTATAACAGATTATTCAGGTAAAATTGAGTATGCAAATCCATATTTTCATGAACTTACCGGCCACAATAAAGATGACATTGTTGGAAAGAAAATGAATATTTTACGAACTGACTACCACTCGCAAACTTTTTATAATGACATGTGGAATACAATTAAATCAGGAAAAACATGGGAAGGTGATTTCTTTAACCAGAAAAAATCGAAAGAAAAATACTGGCAAAGAACTGTTATATATCCAATACGAAACCATGAAGGCGAAATAATTCAATTTTTATCAGTTGTAAGTGATATTACTGAATACAAGCGGATAAAAAACGTTATTTTAAATGCTATAATTCAAAGCCAAGAAACAGCTTCTGACTTTGTACAATTGAATGCACGTGAAATAGAATGTTTAACTCAAATATGTAAAGGATTATCAAATAAAGAATTAGCGGATAAATTATTTTTGAGCATAAAATCAATAGAAAGCATAAAATCCAAACTGATGGAAAAAACTGATGTAAAAAATACTTCGGGGCTTATCATTTGGGCCGTAAAGAATAGAGTTATTGATTTTTAGTCATCCCTAAAAATTTATATGTTTAAAAAAATCCTGTCTAATTTCAGACAGGATTTTTTGGTTTTACGCAATTTGCTATAATAATTGTCGTAAACGATGAAAAATATTCGATATTTATATCAAAAAATTGCAAAATGTAATCTCTTGTGGTTTAATATATAAAAATTAGGGAAAACCCTAATTTCGAGATTAAAAAAGTCACATATCTTTGTCGCAAAAATTACAATAAATAACGGTATAAAATATATAAAGAAATAAAAAACAGATTCTGTAAAATTTAATAATTTAAATGTATTCATTATGAAACAACTTATTTACTTCAAATTCTTTTCGAAAAAATGGTCAGTGAAAGTTCTGGCCTTGTTATTATTTGTTTTTAGTTTTAGCAATCTACAAGCGCAGTGTACAGGTACAACCATTGCATTAAATTGGGGTGGAGGTACAGTTTATAATTACACTTATGATGGAGTTAGAAACGGGAAATGTTCTTTTAAACAAGCAGCACCAGGAACATCAATTCAATGGACTGGTTCACAATGGAGTATTTACGGTAATAATAGCTATACTGGAACGGCATTTTTCCATAGTACAAAAGATGTGGGAGATAGACCAAGCGGCGATAAAAATGATTGGGTTTCTGATATGGGCGTTGCCTTTAACTCATTAACAGGTACTGGGGTTATTATTGTACCAGTAGGAACAGCACCCACAGTTAGCACTCAGGCTGTAAGCGATATTACTTCGACAACAGCTACCGGAAATGGAAACATTACTGATTTAGGTTCTGACAATCCAACTGCTCATGGGGTTTGTTGGAACACCACCGGTACACCCACTACGGCTGATAGCAAAACAGACAATGGAGCTATAGCTGCTACAGGATCATTTACTTCCTCAATAACGGGATTAAGCAGTAGTACTAAGTATTATGTAAAAGCTTATGCAACTAACACAATAGGTACGGCATACGGCGATGAAGTTAATTTTACTACCTCAACTGTATCAACTGATTATTTCCGCTCAAAAGCAACAGGAAACTGGAATGATGCAGGAACATGGGAATCATCGAATGACAATACAAACTGGGTATCTGCCACTTTAGTACCAACTGCAGCTTCGGCTGGTGTAACCATTTTGAACGCTCATGCAGTAACTATAACAGCGAATGCTGAAACATCTGTATTGACATTGAATACAGGCTCTGTTTTAAATGTAGATCCCGGAATTCAATTCACAGTTGGTACAACTTTGGTAAATGATGGTACTTTAAATCTTTTAGCTGATGCTTCAACTACAGCTACAATTTTGACTCCTGCATCCATTAGTGGATCTGGGACAAGTACTGTTCAACAGAATTTAACCACAGGTCGTAACTGGTATATTTCAAGTCCTGTTTCAGGGGCAACTGCCAATATGCTTTCAGCAAGCCCTGAACATCCTGTATTGTGGTATGATGAAGTACATGGAACTTCAGCTCCATGGGTTTATATTACCGATAATTCATCACTGAATTCAATGCAAGGCTATGTACTCAATCCGGCTTCAAGCGGAGCCGTTACTTTCAGCGGATCGTTGAATACAGGTGCTAAAGAGATTGTTGCTACCCGTACAGCAGGTCAAACCAAAGCTGGATTTAACCTGGTTGGAAATCCTTATCCAAGTTATTTAAATTGGGATAATGTGACAAAAACAAATTTGTCGACTACTATGTGGTATCGTACCAAAACTGCTCCAGCACAAGGTACAGGTATTTCAGACTATGTATTTGATACCTATAATGCTACCGGCGGTGTGAGTACTTCACTTGGAACTAAAGCAGTTACAAACTTGATTCCTCCAATGCAAGCATTTTGGGTGCTTGTAAATTCAGGTCAGTCTTCAGGTGCTCTTTCTGTAACCAATAGTCAACGTGCTCATGCCGATAATGGCTCAAATACATTTAAATCAAAATCAAGTACTTCAAATACACAGCCTTTAGTACGGTTGGAAGTATCGAATGGATTATCCAACGATCAGGCCTTGGTTTATTTCAATGCAAGTGCATCGAATAGCTTTGATAGCTATGATTCGCCCAAAATGTCGAATGGGGTAGCTTCAATTCCAGAGATTTATACCTTGGCCGGAACCGAGCAAGTAGTAATCAATGGTTTGAAAGACATTACACAAATTACATTGGGATTCAGCACTGGTCAAGCTAATAACTTTAGCATTAAAGCTTCACAGTTTACAAACTTTGTATCGGGTACACAAATTATCCTTCGTGATAACTTGTTGAATACCGAGCAGGATTTGACTGTAGGTGATTACAAGTTCTATTCTGAAGTAACTGCTAATAATGAAAACCGCTTTACATTGTTATTCAAAGCTCCTTCTGTAGCTACCGGAATAAATTCAGTAAATGCTAATGTTTGGATTTCGACCAATGCTAGCGGACAGCTTATTATTAATGGTAATGTAAACGCTGAAACTTCTCTGTCAGTATATAATGCAGTAGGTCAACGAGTTGTTTCAACTAATCTGACATCGAACATTAATGTTCTAGACTACCGACTTTCAGCCGGAGTTTATACAGTAACACTTACTAGCGCAGGTAAAACAGCAACAACTAAAATAATAATCAACTAAAAAACCTCCCTTTTCTCCCCTCTTTACATGGAGAGGGGAGAAAATAACTAAAACATAAAGTTATGAATATCAACAAACAAACGTACATTGCGCCTCAGATTGAGCGAATTGAACTCGACAATGAAATTGCTCTGCAACTGGAATCAACTCCTCCAAAAGCACCCGGAGAAGCACAGTTGAAAACACCGGACTATTTTAATAACGATCCTTTTAAAACTAATTTAGGATAAATAATTAGATGTTGTTTAACAAATAAAACAAAGACTTTAGCTACTTTTTTTCGAAATAAGTGAGTATTGAATTAATAATCAGAAAGTTTGTACTAATTGTTGGCTAAATTCTGTAAATAGTGCTAATTCAAGAATATATTCGGCTGAAATTCATCAAAGAATTTCAGCCGATTTTTCATAATAATTCTCAGTTCCACCTGTATTATCCTTTTTTTTTTTGAACAATGAGAGCTTCGCTTCGAGCGAATTGAAAATCAGCGAAAGCTAAACCGTCAATATAAAACACAGCGAAAAATAGTTATATATCAAAGTGATATTTTGTGAAATTTTTTTTTATATTTGCAATTCATTAAATCAATTCGCTTACACCAGCGACATTACAAATTTGGAAAACAGTAGCTTTTTGTTGAAACCAAAATTTCTGATTCATTTATGAATGAAAATTTGCAACTCCAACCTTCCACTATCCAAAAAAAGATATATACCATCAGAAATCAGAAAGTAATGCTGATTTTGATTTAGCCGAACTTTATGTGGTTGAAACAAAACGACTTAAAGAGGCTGTTCATCGAAATATTTCACGTTTCCCAACCGATTTTATGTTTGAACTCAATGACGATGAATGGAAAATCTTGAGGACGCAATTTGCGACCTCAAGTTGGGGCGGAATAAGATACTCACCTTATGCATTTACTGAACAGGGTGTTGCTATGCTTGCGAGTGTGTTAAAGAGCGAAACTGCTATTCAGGTTAATATTGGAATTGTCCGTGCTTTTGTAGCTATTCGTCAATCGCTCATAAGCAAACCTGCGAGTGAACTTACCCAGCTACAAACTGAATTTAATGAATTGAAAGCTTATATCGAAGATGTATTTGCAGATTATAACGACATAAATGAAGATACCCGCATGCAATTAGAGTTAATCAATCAAACCTTAGCCGAGTTACATACCGACCAAAAATTAATTTCAAAACCCCGAAAGAAAATCGGATTTATAACTGAAGAATAATTTTGATTTTCAAATGAAATTGTAAAATTATCTTTATATTTGCAACTCATTAAATCAACTCGTCCGCTGTAGCGACAGCGGCATTACATATTATCAAAAGCGTTAGCTTTTATTCCCGTATCAGGAACTTAGACAATTTCAAATACGTATCGGAATAAGTTAGTAAACGCCTGCGCCAAACGGCGTGGGCTTTAACTTATTACATACGTAAGGCAGTCTAAGGCCTCTGATGCGTGATACAGTTAAAGTACCACGCTTTTTTTATGGCCGAAAATGAAGAATCAACTAAACAAATAACCAATTAAAAAGGAGGTCACATGAAAAACAAAAGATTAAATTTATGCTCACTACTCTTGTTCGGATTCTGTCTGAATCTGCTTTATGCTCAACAAGCCATACCTACTAGTGGAGGTTATGCTTCTGGTAATGGAAGCTCCGTGAGCTATTCTGTTGGACAAATTGTTTATACAACTAATGTTGGAGCAAATGGAACTATATCACAAGGAGTACAACAACCTTATGAAATTTCAATTACCACAGGGACTGATAAAAAAGATATAAACCTTTTTTATTCTGTTTATCCCAACCCTACAATTGATTATTTGACATTGAAAGTAGCTGATTTAGAGCCTCTAAATTATGCTTACAAGCTGTTTGATAGAACTGGCAGAATATTTAAGTCAGAAAAAATTACAACTGTTACAACTTCAATTTCAATGGATGGATTAATGCCAAATACATATATTCTTAAAATTTCAGTTAAAAACAAAGAAGTAAAATCATTTAAAATCATCAAAAACTAAAAATCATGAAAAAATCAACATTGGTTTTGTTCGTAATAATTCTGTCAACCAGTTTATTACTATCTCAAGTACCTCAAAAAATAAGTTACCAAGCAGTTGTAAGAAATGCAAGTAATAACCCAATTACAAATACTACAGTAGGAATGAAAATAAGCATTTTGCTTGGCTCTGTTTCTGGTACCCCGATTTATGTAGAGACACAAACGCCTACAAGTAACCAAAATGGACTAATTAGCCTTGAAATAGGTAGTGGGACTCCAGTAGCTGGTTCATTTTCTGTGATAAATTGGCAGACTGGAGTGTTTTTTATTAAAACTGAAACCGACCTTTTAGGAGGCTCTAATTATACAATAGCAGGCACAACCCAACTGCTTAGTGTTCCTTATTCAATTTACTCAAAAACTTCGGGTTCATTACCATGTTACACTCAAGCAGAAAGAGACTTACTTGTTCCATCAGACGGAATTGTTGTTTTTAATAAAACATCGAAGAAACCCAATTATTATGATGGAACTATTTGGCGCAACTATGACAATACAGTAACTACTATCAACTTATCAACTACAAGTTTGTCATCGTTAAGTTCTTTCTCTGCTGATTGTGGAGGAACTATTATTTCTGATGGGGGTTCACCTATAATTGCAAGAGGTGTGTGCTGGAGTATTAATCCAAATCCCACCATAGCTTTATCAACTAAAACATCAGAATCGGGTAACTTAGTAACCTTTCCCAGTGTCATTACTGGACTTATTGGAAACACGAAATATTATGTCCGTTCTTATGCTACCAATAGTGCAGGTACAGATTATGGAAATGAAATAAGCTTTACAACTTTAGTTAATTCAGCTATTGGAGATAGTTTTAAAGGTGGAAATATTGGATATTTTTTAAAAGTTGGTGATTTAGGTTACAATGCTAATGTAAAACATGGACTGATAGTAAAATGTACTAGTAATATTCCAACTCTTCCATGGGCAGGATGTGACAATTCAACATTAATAGGTGCTTCAGGAACTTCATTAGGGTCTGGAATTGCTAATACTCAAGTAATCTTCAACAAATGTATTGATACCGGAAGTGGAGGAGCTGGAACTTATTGTTATAATTTATCATTAGAAAGTTATGATGACTGGTATCTGCCATCAATTGATGAATTGAAAAAGATTCAATTAAGTATTTCTGTACTTAGTAATTTAATGATAAATTATAATAATGGAGATTATCCATGTTGGAGTTCAAGCGAAAAAGATGCTAATAATGCATGGTATATTACTATGAGTAATGGACAACAAAATAGTTACAGTAAAGGTGCTACTTTTAATGTTTGGGCTGTGCGTTCATTTTAAAATAAACCACATATGGCAAATAATTTTGAATATTCAATCAATGAGACTCCAAAACCTATTAAAAAGTTGACTGGAATCTCAAAAATACTTACAATCACAAAAAATGGTCTCAATGGAGTTATAGATAATCCTTCTGATAAACTAATTGAGGCAGTAAAAGACGCTACTCTTAATAATAAAGAAGTTTCGTTTTATACTGATGGGAAAGGTGGTTTAATTACGAAATTATATATTGACGACAAAGATATAATTCAATAGTATAAAAGTCTAATAACAATTTTATGAAAGTAGAAGAATTTATTTTAAATGTAAAGCAAATTACAGAACAAGGTGTTGCGGAAATTATTAAACAATCTCCTTGGTGGTACACCTTTAGAGTTTCAACAACATGGTATGATGTGAATTATGAAAATAAATATGGGATGTTTTTAAGATGTGACCAAGGAGAATCAGTTACATCTATAACAACTAATCTATTTAAATCAGAAGCATTAATCGGAAACAAATCTGAGTTGAGAAAAAAAGGTGATTCAATGTTCGATTATTTAGGCTTTGTGAAATAATAAATTGTACAATTAAAAAATAATAGCTATCTTTGT
>JBAXMR010000129.1:0-12188 GCA_037134195.1 Paludibacter sp.
GGTATTTCTAATCCGTTTTTTTATCCGTTATATCAGTGTAAATCAGCGTTCCATTTTCTTTTCTTTTGTTTCATTTAATTTTTAGATTGGTATTCCCAATCTGTAATGCTATAAACTATAAACTAAGAAATATATTTATAAACGTCCATAATCGTCGTTTCGGTAATGGCAGCCACCTGATAATCGGCCATAGAGCCTTTCATACCTTCCTGCAGTCCGTCCCAGGCTTCACGGATGTTGTTGGCCTGCACCATCATAGTGGATGCTACTTTCTTTTCAACGCCTTTTTCTTCGTCCAGTGTAATGAAATAGACTTTGCAGCGATACCACTTGTCGCCGGTTTCATTTTCAAACATTTCGCTGATACGGGCTTTGCGAATGGTGGCAACTACAAACTCGCCACTAATATATGGTTCAATTTCTTTGTTGATACGTTCCTCGGCTTCTGAGAATGTAAGTGCATCTACCAGATAACTCTCACTCACTTTGGCTATACGGCCTTCTTCTACTGTCTTTTCGTATTTAATCTTGCATTCAAACCAGTTGTGCATACTATTTATTTTGTTTATTATGAATGAATTATAAAAATATTTTGTTTCAATTTTTGATAGACAAAGATAAGAAAATCTTTGAAAAGGCGAAGACATTCTGCAAAAGAAATGCCCGATAAGTCTGAACAGTTCGACTTATCGGGCATTTTAATTTACGGACTAAATTGTCTGTTTTTTATACTGTATAAGATATTATACTAATGGAATACGCATTTTGTAGAACGAACGCCATGCAAAGTACATAGAAATTATCAGTAATACTCCACCGATAATAAAGTGAGCAGGTGTATAGTGTTTTACTCCGGCAGCATCGATGCTTGACATGTTTACAGCAATTTCAACTGCCAACAGACCAAACAAGGTTGAGAACTTGATAATAGGATTCAATGCCACTGAAGTTGTATCTTTAAACGGATCTCCAACGGTATCACCAATAACAGAAGCATCGTGAAGTGGAGTATTTTTTTCTTTCAGGTCAACTTCAACCAGTTTCTTGGCATTATCCCATGCTCCACCGGCATTAGCCATATAAAGTGCCTGGAACAGACCAAAAATTGCAATAGAAATCAGGTATGCCACAAAGAAATTAGGATCGAACAAGGCGAAAGCCAGGGTAGCAGTCATAAGTGTAATAAAGATATTCCACATACCGCTTTGAGCATATTGCGTACAAATTTTTACTACTTCAATCGAATCTTTTTCGTCAGCCTGGGTTTTATCCAGTTTCATATGACGTTTGATATATTCAACTGCACGGTAAGCACCGGTAGTTACAGCCTGAATAGATGCACCCGAGAACCAGAAAACCATAGCTCCACCGGTGATAAGACCCAATAATATTGGTGCTTGTGTTAATTCAAGACTCAACATACCAACGCTTTTCAATAAAAGGATGATAGAGAAAATCATGGTCGTAGCACCGGCAACAGCTGTACCAATCAATACCGGCTTTGCAGTAGCTTTAAATGTATTTCCGGCAGAGTCATTAGCTTCGAGGTAGTGTTTACCACCTTCAAAGTCAGGAGTGAAACCAAAATCTCTTTCAATTTCAGCACTAATGCCGGGGATTTGTTCAATTTGTGCTAATTCGAATACCGACTGAGCATTATCAGTTACAGGACCATAACTATCTACAGCAATGGTTACAGGACCCATACATAAAAATCCAAAAGCAACCAACCCAAAAGCAAAGATACTTTGGTAACCCATAGCGGCTTCACTTAATCCCAAATTCTGGCTAATAAAATATCCACCAGCCATCAAAGCAACCATCAAAAGTCCCATCCAATAAGCAGCATAATTACCAGCAACTATACCTGAAAGGATTGTCAAAGAAGGTCCGCCTTCGCGCGAAGCAGTAACAATTTCGTGAACGTGGTCAGACTTCGAACTGGTAAACTTTTTAGTAAATTCGGGTATAAGAACAGCAGCCAGGGTGCCTAAACTAATAATACCGGCTAATTTCCACCACAAACCTGTAATCATAACACCACCAACTGTGATATCGCCAATAAGTACATAACTCATTCCGAAACTGATAGTGATGCAAGATATGGCAGCTATCCAGATTAAGCGTGTCAATGGTTTTTCAAAGTCAAAATCCAACGATTTACCGTATTGTTTTTCAGAAATAGCATTGTTTACGAAATATGAAATACCTGAGAAGATATCCATCAGGAAACGCATACCAAAAATCCATACAATTAATTTCGCCTGTAAGTCAACTTCCTTAACTGCCAACGAAATAAATGAGATAAGAGCAACACCGGTTACACCATAAGTTTCAAAAGCATCAGCAGTCGGGCCTACGCTATCACCTGCATTGTCACCGGTACAGTCGGCAATTACTCCCGGATTACGTGGATCGTCTTCTTTTACTTTGAAAACGATTTTCATTAAGTCAGAACCAATATCAGCAATCTTGGTAAAGATACCACCTGCGATACGAAGCACCGAAGCACCCAGAGACTCACCAATAGCAAAACCAAGGAAACAATAGCCAACAATGTTACGTGGAACAAAAAGTAAAATAACAATCATCATTACCAACTCGAGCGAGATAAGGAACAAACCTACCGAGATACCTGAGCGTAATGGGATATTTACCACATCCCAGGGGCGTTTTCTCAATGATGCAAAAGCAGTTCTGGCATTTGCATAGGTATTTACGCGAATACCATACCATGCAACGGCATAAGAACCACCCATACCCACAATAGAAAATAAAAGAACCAACACTACAACAATTGGAGTTGACAATGCGTCAGGACCTGTAGCCTCTGCATTAGCCATGGAAAGATAATACACTATAGCCACTGCGATAATTCCGAAAAGAATGGCTAAAAACTTACCTTGTTGTAATAAATACGTACGGCAGGTTTTGTAAATCGTGTTGGCAACGTCCAGCATGGATTTGTGAGCAGGTAATGCTTTTACCTGTTTAAATAGGTACAAGCTGATACCTAGAGTACCTAAAATAACTGCTGAACCGATTAACAAAAGATGCCAACCGTCTATTCCACCAAAATGTTGGAAAGTGGCATCATGTAAATCCGGAATTTTGAGATTTGCCTCCGAAGCGAAGGTTTTGGTTGCTGCTAATAATGCTGTTAATACAAGCATTCCAACCCGTTTGAATTGTTTCATAAAAATGTTATTAAATAATTAAAAGTTGAGAGAATTTAACTGTTTGAAAAATCAAAAAAAATACGCCCAAAATTAATACATATCTATGACAAAAACAAAGTTATTATCATAAATAAATGAGTAAAATGGAAGAAGAATGAGTTAATGTACGATATTTATAAAAGATTTATGCCTTGTTTATACAAATATGAAGATTTAGATGTTATTTATGCATGAATATTGAATACGAGTTTCATGTGACAATGGCAAAAACCGTGTGCGAACACAAGATTTTCCGTGTGCGGACACAAAAAAAGTGCTAAACAGAATAACTATTTAACGCTTTGTACAAAATGAAGAAAGACTTTGGATTATTTATAGATGTCTTTAGGTTTCCACTTTCCGTAAAACGAAGGTTTAAGTTCAGGATTTTTTACGGTCATATCTTTCTTTAGTTTTTGATGACTAATTACATAGTCGCGAATAAAGCCGCAAATATCAGAAATGTTATATTTAGTTGGAACAACTGCAATTTCATGTCCCATATCCCGGTATCGATAAGCAAAATAGGGGTAATTATTCTTTTCAAAGATGGAAACCAACGCATTGGTGCCAAAAAAGCCTTTGTTCAGTATCTGAATTTTATCGTAATTCACCAGCTTGTCGTTCATTCCATGAAAAAACATAGTAGGTGCAGGCGAATTTTTGTACGCCGGCACACCATTATAGCTCAGAATCCCTCCCGCAAACGATAAAACTCCCGCATAATGAAAGTTTTCGGGTAGAACCGATGACAGTGCTGTGCGGTTTGAAAGTTCATAATCTGCATGCAGAACGGTAACTGCTCCTGCACTCGACCCGCTGATAATAATCATTTTAGGGTCGATATTTAATTCGCTTGTATGTTTGAGTAAATAACCGGTAGCACTGAACAAATCTTCCACTGCCAGCTCAATGGCTTTATGAACACTGTTGATCCGTTCCATGCCTTTCTGCTTCACTCCTTTCATGCCCAGCCGATAATCGATAGCAGATACTACATAACCACTGTCGGCCATAGTGCGAAAGAACTTCTCGTTGTGTGTACGTGACCCCATTTTGAATCCACCTCCAAACACAAATAGCAAACAGGGAGTATTTGGGTGAATATTAGCAGGTGTGTATACATCCATTGTCAAATCACAAGTGTCGCGATGAGCAAACACATAATTTTTCAGGGTACTTTCAGCAAACAGAGTGCTACAAAGCCCCGAAATGAGTAAAACTAATATAAGAGGTCTCATATTCTGAATTTTTCTGCAATATTATACTTTAAAAATGACATTTTGCGATTTAGAAGAATCAAAATACACATTATTTTATAGAACGCCTGCTTTTTTGTACCTTTGCAGTCGATTAAAACTAAACTATGGGAAGAATTCTGGCAATAGATTACGGACAAAAACGTGTAGGACTGGCGGTTACTGACCCGCTTCAGATATCTGCCAACGGACTTGATACGGTTTTGTCGCATGAAGTGCTTGACTATCTGACCAAATACATTGCCCGTGAGCCTGTTGAGAAATTTGTAGTGGGTCTTCCCAAACAATTGGATGGTCAGGAATCGGAATCCATGCAATATATTCGGCCATTTGTGGTGGGTTTACAGCGTCGATTTCCGGATATTGAACTTATATATGTTGATGAACGTTTCACTTCCGTTTTAGCTCATAAAACCATGCTCGATGCCGGTTTAAAGAAAAAAGACCGTCAAAACAAAGAACTAGTGGATAAAATTTCGGCTACCATAATATTACAGAGTTATTTGGAAAGTAAAAACTTTCAACTTTAAAAAAACTTTACGAACTTTTCTAATTGAATATAATGATTTTATCTATTTACACCTATGGCAACGCAGTACTTCGCAAAGTGGCTGAGCCGATAAAAGCTGATTACCCAAATTTGAGTGCGTTGATATCAAATATGTTTGACACCATGTATCATGCTGAAGGCGTTGGACTTGCAGCTCCGCAGATTGGCTTGCCTATCAGGCTACTTGTTATTGATTTAGCACCCTTTAAAGAAGATGACCCGGAGCTTGGTGCATTTAAAACTGTTATGATAAATCCTCAAGTCATTGAACGGAGTACTGAAGAAATAGCAGGCGAAGAAGGCTGTCTGAGTATACCGGGCATTCACGAAACTGTTTTACGTGCCGAAAAAATCAAAATCAAATACCTTGATGTACAGTTTACAGAACATATCGAAGAGTTTGAAAACTACAAAGCCCGTGTGATTCAGCACGAATACGATCATTTGGAAGGAAACCTGTTTACCGATAAAGTTACTCCTATCCGCCGACAGTTATTGAAATCCAAACTAACCAACATCGTCAAGGGAAAAGCAAGTACAAGTTATAAAGTGAAGTCGGCATAGCATATATAGCTTCTTAGACTTAAATGACTGACTTATAAATTGTTGTATATATGACAGGAATTTTTAATATTGTTTCATTTCCAACCTTCTCTCTTTAACTTTCTTCCTAAGACAGTATCTTTCTTAATTATTATACCTTTAATATATAGTTCACCAAGAGATATTAATGATTGAGGGTGTTTTCGTTCAGCACCCTTTATGAGGTATTCAATAGCCATTTTCCTAGTTGTACTATCTAGTTTTAATGGATCAGGATAGGCTTTTATTAAACAATCATATACATCATAATATGCTTGTGGATATTTGTATTTATTGGCCATAATAATTGCATAATATAGAAATTTCTTATTCGGGCTATCAATATTTTCATACCAAAGCTCCTGATAACATGCTGTATCACCATTCTCAATAACTTCATTAGCTATTGAGTCATAGTTTTGACTTAAATTATTCATCTTAAGAATGGTATTTTTGCTCTTTGAACAACAATTCAAAAGTATGATAATAAATAAAAGAACAAATAATAGTCTATTGACAACAAATTTGTTTTTCATAATTTGTCGATTTAATTTGAATTTTCATTTCTACTTCCGAAAAAATGTTTTGTGACAACAACTGCCAGCCAGCCAATAGCTGCGTAATACACAATATTCAATAGAATCCAGTGATTATAGAATGTTCCTATTTTTTCGGGTGCAAATACTCCATTTTCAAAGTTACCGTTAACCGGAAAGTAGAGGTATAAAATATCTGTAAAGTACTGACCACAATAAGTCAGATATTTCAATCCAACGTTGCTGAAAGAAGATACAAAATGTAGTCCATGACTTATTTTCAAATTCAGAAAGAAGATTACATGAAATACCACAAACTGAAAGGCGGCATAAGCATACTGTGCTAAATCTTTCTTTTTCAGAAAGTAATACGCAATTGTGAAACATATTCCAAACATAAGCGACTGAATGAGAATAGGGAACACAAATTCATTCAATACATTCTCAGGATATTCATAAACAGCTTCATTCAGCATTTTGGCAACCCACAATCCGATTAGATTTGCGGCATAATTTATAAATATAAAAGTAAAGGTGGTTTTTAATAAATACCCAATTTCGTTTTTTGAAATACTAATTTTCATATAGTTGATTTATTTTAAAATATTCTAATGCTTCTCCCACTACAAAATTGCTACCTCCGATAAAGATTAAATCAGTAGTTTCTGAGTCAGCAATTGCCGATTTTATTGCGGATTCTACCGATGAATAAATATCTCCGTTTAAACCAATTGTTTCAGCTTGTTTCAGCAAGATTTCAGCTGCTAAGGCCCGTTCAATTTGAGCCTGAGTGAAATAATATTTGGCCTCGGTTGGTAATAATTTAAGTACTTCAGTAATGTCTTTATCATTTACCATACCTATAATAATCCGCAGATTTTTATAGTTTTGAGTTTTCAGTTGCTCCACCACATAACTTATACCTGCAACATTGTGTCCGGTATCGGCTATGATCACCGGTTTTTCGCCCAGTTTTTGCCAGCGACCTTCCAAACCTGTCAGTTCACAAACATTTTCAAGACCGTTTCGCAGATCAGTATCTAAAATATTGAAATCAAGCTTATTCAACTTAGCAATCACTGTAAGAGTTGTAGCAATGTTTTTAAGCTGATAAGTACCCGACAAGCCCACGGTATATACCTTATTATCAGATGTTTCAACAATCATTTTATATTGATGGTACGCTTTAAACAGCACTTTCAATTGCTCTTCTGCATACCAAATCGGAGCATTTTCCTGTTTGGCTTTTGATTCAAAAACCGGTTTTGTTTCTGAAAGAACTTCACCTATTACTACCGGCGTGTTGGATTTAATAATTCCTGCTTTCTCAAACGCAATTTTCTCTAATGTATTGCCCAGAAAACCAACGTGATCGAAACTGATATTTGTAATTACCGACAATTCAGGCTGAATGATATTTGTACTGTCTAATCGTCCTCCCAATCCCACTTCAACTATTGCAACATCAACCTCACAATCAGCAAAATAAGCAAAAGCCATCGCCATAGTAACTTCAAAAAATGAAGGTTGGATTTCTTCAAATGTGGTTTTATT
Organism: Paludibacter sp.; assembly: GCA_037134195.1. Lineage (GTDB taxonomy): Bacteria > Bacteroidota > Bacteroidia > Bacteroidales > Paludibacteraceae > Paludibacter. The sequence goes on from JBAXMR010000129.1 coordinate 7,700, forward strand.
GCTCTCAACAAAGTTTATAACATACAGTTTGTCAATCATTTTGCCATTCACCCTGATCCGCTCACCAAAATCAACCAAGTGGGGCGAAGTGTATAATCCAACCTTATATCCCGCACTCTGCAAAATAGCTGCCAGCATGTGCGAAACCGAACCTTTACCGTTTGTACCGGCTACATGTATGCTTTTGAATCGACTTTGAGGGTTATTCAGCACATTCATTAAGCGGATAGTATTATCAAGTCCGGGTTTGTAAGCCGCACCACCCACTTGATGAAAAACCGGGAGGCAATCGTAAAGATATTGTATGGTTTCGGAATAAGTCATAATAAGGATTAGAGATTAGTGATTAATGATTATCAATAATCGCTCATCATTCTTCAGCTTTATCTTTCTTTTTATTTTCTTTAATTGACTGTTTTGCAGTTATAATATCGATACAACTTTACAATTTGCGCTGCAAAATTAAAACTCTTATCTGCTAATATAGATTCTTTCAGCATTAATCATTAATCACTAAACGTTAAACACTAATCATTAACCACTTTTCAGTATTTATCATATGAAATAACCTCTTCTTTTGTTTTTCTCTTCTTATTTCTGAACGGCTGAGTTGAATAACCTAACAGGATAACCAGCATAACCCGCTTATTTTTAGGGATATCCAATACTTTGCGCACTTTCTTTTCATTGCACCAGCCTATTATGCATGAACCAAGCCCTTCATCAGTAGCTGCAAGCGTGATATGTGAAGCCAGAATTCCTAAGTCAAGATGCGGGTAATGTTTCTCTGTAGCCCAACCACCCACAGTTGAAGTAAAATTTGCATTTTCTTCAAGGATTACCAACTGAATCGGTGCCTGTTTAGTGAAATGATTCATTGCCAGCAGTTTATTGGCAGTAGCATCCGCAACTTGCATACGTTTTTCAGCATCCGAAACGACAATAATTTTCCATGGCTGAGCATTACAGGCCGATGGAGCTACACGGGCAGCTTCCAGAATACGTTCCAGTTTATCTGGTTCAACCGGTTTATCGGAATAAGCCCTATCGCTCTGGCGGTTTTGTGCTAATTCTAAAAATGATTTCATATATTTTAGCCCAATGCCCTAAAGGGGAATCAGATAGAATGATTGTATTTTATACTTATAAACTGTATCTTTGCGGTTAGAAAAAGATAAATGCTGTTTTTAGTCTGCAAAGATAATATGAATCTGCAACAAAAGGTACAAAGTTTTATTCAAAAACATCAATTATTGACCAGAGAAGGTCCGGTGCTAGTAGGTGTAAGTGGTGGAACTGACTCCGTTGCATTACTCCACATACTTATTTCACTTGGATACGACTGTATAGCAGCACATTGCAATTTTCACCTGAGAATAGAAGAATCAAATCGGGATGAAGCATTTGTTCACAGCCTGTCTCAGTCCTATGCTATTCCTTTCTATTCAATTGATTTTGAAACAACTAAGTATGCCGAACAGCATAAAATTTCCATTGAAATGGCTGCTCGTGATTTACGGTTTGACTGGTTTGAGGAGATGCTTAATAATACAGGTTGTCAGGCCATTGCAGTAGCTCATCATGCTGATGACAGCATAGAAACAATGCTTATGAATCTGGTTCGTGGAACCGGCTTAAGAGGCCTGACAGGAATTCAACCTCGAAACAGGAATGTGGTTCGTCCGTTGCTTTGCTGTACCCGGGAAGAATTGGACGACTATATAATTGAACATTGTCTTGAGCATGTGGAAGACTCTACAAATCAGGAGAATAATTATACCCGAAATAAATTCCGAAACGAACTTTTACCACTCCTGTCTGAAATAAATCCAACAGCCAGAGAAAACCTGTATAAATCATTGGCTAATCTCGAAGCAAATTTTTGTATTTATGAACAAGCCATTAGCAAAATCAGAGATACTATTGTTGAAAAGTCAGGGAATGATATTCGGATTAATATAGATAAACTTAACGAACAGGTTCATATCCCTGTCGTATTATTTGAATTGTTGTCACCTTATGGGTTTGGTTCGGTGCAAACTGAGCAGATTGCAGAAGCATTGAACGTTGTATCAGGGAAGGTTTTTTACTCTGATACACATCGTTTAGTAAAAGATAGAAAATATCTGATTATCAACGCAAAAGATGACAGAAAAGAAAATATTTATACTGTTTCGCAAGATACAACTGAAATCAATTTTGCTATCCATCTGACCATCAGAAAAATGCAGATTGATGAATCTTTTTCGCCGTCAAAATTACCAAACTGTGTGCATTTTGATGCCGAATTGTTAGAATTTCCGTTGGAATTACGTTGTTGGAAGGAAGGTGATGTGTTTTACCCATTTGGAATGACTCAGAAAAAGAAACTAAGCGATTTTTTTATTGATCAAAAGTTCAGTATTCCTGAAAAAGAGCAATGCTGGCTGCTTGTTTCCGGAGATAAAATAGTTTGGATAGTTGGTCACAGACTCGATAATCGTTTCAGAATCTCAGAAAAAACAAGAGAAGTGATTGAATTTCAGTTGATTTCTGAACAATAGCCCTTTTTTGCTTGTTTAGCACAAGAATTTAAAATCCAATAATAGTGTCAGAAAAAAGAATTCTCCATAAAAAAACGGTAAAGTCGGTACGTGAAGTGGCTTTCGGTGTGTTTATCTTATCTTTTCAACGCGATTTCAGTTTTATACCCGGTCAGGTCCTTGCAGTAGATTTAGTTCCCGATGGTCGTCCGCGACTATATAGCATTGCCAGTGGTGCTAATGAAACCGATTTGGAGATACTTTTCGATGAGAAAAAGAATGGTCAACTCACTCCTTTTCTGTCGAAGTTACAGGCAGGTGACAGTGTTTACGTATCTGAACCTTTTGGAACATACAACACACAACCCGGCGAAGGCTACTGGATTGCTTCAGGAACGGGAATTGCTCCTTTTGTTTCAATGCTTCGTTCAGGATTGGCAGCCGATAAAAGTCTGATACACGGTGCCCGTTTTGATGAAAACTTCTATTATTCAGAACTAATTGAGTCTGACTTGGGCAATCGCTATATTCGTTGTTGCTCTCAGCAGGAGGATACTCTTTATTATAATGGCAGATTGACCGCTTGGCTACGCGAAAATAAAAACCTGCCTGCTGATGCAAAGTATTATTTGTGCGGCAGCCCTGAAATGGTGGTGGAAGTACGTGATTTACTGATTGCCAAAGGCATTCCGTTTCATAATGTGGTGTGTGAAACGTATTTTTAATTTTTTCAACGCAGAGGAAGCTAAGATTTTACAGAGTTCAGTCATTTTATATACAGAAATAATTTTTTAAAATTTCCTTTGCGTATTCTTCGCGATCTCTGCGGTTAAATTTATTAAATATGAAAACCATGCTATTCGGACAAACGCCCGACCAACTGAAAGAAACCGTTGCAAAATTGGGATTACCGGCATTTACAGCCACTCAACTCGGCGATTGGATGTATAAAAAACGTGTATCGGGTTTTGCCGATATGACTAATTTGTCGAAACAGGCACGCGAAAAGCTGGATGCCGCCTACGAGCTTGATTTAAAAGCACCTGTAAGTGTTCAGACATCGGTAGACGGAACAAAAAAGTATCTCTATGCTTCGCAATCAGATAATTTTATAGAGGCTGCCTACATTCCTGATAAAGAACGTGCTACGCTTTGTGTATCCACGCAGGTGGGTTGTAAGATGGGTTGTTTGTTTTGCATGACTGGCAAGCAGGGTTTTCAGGGAAATCTGAGCGCAGGCGAAATTCTAAATCAGGTGCAGTCATTGCCTGAATTTGAACAGCTTACCAACATTGTGTATATGGGTATGGGCGAACCGATGGATAATATAGATGCAGTACTCGAAAGTATTGAAATTATGACTTCGGAGAAAGGTTACGGTTGGAGTCCCCGACGAATCACAGTTTCAACCATCGGACTGATACCTGCCATGAATCGTTTTCTGGACGAAAGTGAAGCGCATTTGGCAGTCAGTCTGCATTCACCGTTCGACGATGAGCGTAAGGAAATTATGCCTATTCAGAGCGTTTATCCAATTTCGGAAGTTATCAACGAACTGAAACGTAGGAACATCAGCGGACAACGCCGGGTTTCTTTTGAATATATTATGTTTAAAGGTGTGAACGACACGCCCCGCCATGCCATTGAACTGGCGCGACTGCTCAAAGGGATGAAATGCCGCATTAACCTTATTCGCTTCCATCCTATCCCCGATACGCCCTTAGAAGGTACTTCCGACGAGAAAATCGAGATATTTCAGAATATGCTGAAAGCTAAAGGACTGACAGTTACGCTGCGTGCATCACGGGGACAGGATATTTTTGCGGCTTGCGGATTGCTGTCGACAAAGGAATTACTGAAAAAACAACAGGAAAAAGACTTTTAATAGTTTATAGCATAAAAGATTGGAAAGACCAATCTAAAAATTAAATGAAACAAAAGAAAAGAGAATGGAACGCGGATGGAAC
>JBAXMR010000130.1:0-12135 GCA_037134195.1 Paludibacter sp.
GGTGGGAAAATAACTATTTGCTTAAACTTCTTAAATTTTAATGCGTCAGCCCTGACTAAAATAGTTTTCAACAACCCAAACTTCGCCAAAAAGCACTAACTTTGTAGTTCTGAATCGTTGAACAGTTAGCTGACTGAATTGTTTAAATCCAATATAATAAAACTAAAAAGACAGACGCAGATGCAAAAATTATGCAAATGGATACTTAAAATTACCGGATGGAAAGCTTATACAACCGTTGCTGAACCTCAGAAAAGTGTTATCTGTGTAGCTCCTCACACCAGTAACTGGGATTTTCCGATAGGTGAATTATCCTATTTGTCGTTGGGGCGAAAATCATCATTTTTGATTAAAAAATCCTGGTTTTTCTTTCCGTTTAATTATTTTTTTAGTGCATTGGGAGGTGTTCCGGTCGACCGTTCCAAACGAAATTCGGTTACGCAGCAAATGATGGAGGAATTTGAAAAACGCGAATATTTCCATTTAGCCATTACACCCGAAGGAACCCGCAGTCTGGTTGAAAACTGGAAAATGGGGTTTTACCATATCGCTGTTGGTGCCAACGTACCAATACAGTTGGCTTATATCGATTTTGGTAAAAAAGAACTGGCTATCAAAGAAATTTTTTACCCAACAGGTGATGAGAAAGCAGATTTGGCTCATATTCAGGCATATTACAAAGATGTTCAGGCCAGATTTCCTGAAAAATTTAATCTTAGTAGGTAGTTTATAGACAGTAGTTTATAGTTGACAGTTTATAGTTTATAGTCGCTAGTTAATAACACGAACGTAGTGAGTAATATCGCCGAAGGCAAATATCGCCGGAGGCAAATATCGTGAGCGATGCGAACAAATATCACGAACGAAGTGAGTAATAACGCCGAAGGCAAATAACGCGAAGCAAATATCGTGAGCGAAGCGAACTAATAACGCGAAGCGAATATCGTGAGCGAAGCGAACTAATAACGCAAAGCAAAAGTATGAGAATAACTTTAATTCAGGATCATATAGTTTGGGCTGACAAAGCTGCAAACCTGAAAAAAACAGCAGAGCAACTGGCTACTTTAGCCGGGAAAACGGATTTGGTGGTATTGCCCGAAATGTTTAGCACCGGATTTTGTACTGCTAAAATCCATTTGGCTGAAAAAATGGAGGACGAAACCGTGCAAACATTGAAACAATGGGCTCAAACTTCCCAACTGGCTATTACCGGAAGTTTTATTGCTACCGAAAACGATAAAATTTATAATCGTTCTTTCTTTGTGTTCCCTTCAGGCGAAATTCAGACTGCAGATAAACGTCATTTATTTTCTGTGGGTGGCGAGCATAAGCACTTTTCTGCAGGGGATAAACGCCTGATTGTAAATTACTGTGGATTTAATATCTGCGTGCTGGTATGTTATGATATCCGTTTCCCCGTTTGGGCACGCAATGTGAATAATGAATATGATTTGTTGATTTACGTGGCCAATTTTCCTGAAAAACGAATCAACGACTGGGATATTCTTCTTCAGGCACGAGCCATCGAAAATCAGGCATATGTGTGTGGCTTAAACCGGATAGGAGTAGATGGATTGGGAATTAGCTATAACGGTCATTCTACTTTAATAGATTATAAAGCCAACACTATTTTGCATTTTCCTGAAAACGCGATGCATATTCAGACCTTTGACCTGCAACAGGAAGCACTTCAACGATATCGTGAGAAATTTCCGGTGTGGAAGGATGCTGATGGGTTTGAACTGAAATAATTCCTTCCCAAATTCATCAAATCTACGGGAAACAACTTCAAAGTACCATGGTATTTTTTTAAAGTACCGTGGTATTTTCTTTTTTGTTCGATGAACTTTTTCAAAGTACCATGGTATTCTCATAAAGTACCTTGGTATTTTCCTTTTTGTTCGAGGTGTTTTTTCAAAGTACCATGGTAAATTCATAAAGTACCGCGGTATTTACCTGAAGTACTGTGGTATTTTTTCTTTTTACCGATGAGATTTTTCAAAGTACCATGGTATCTTCATAAAGTACCATGGTGTTTTTCTTTTTGTTCATGGTATTTTTTCATGATACCGTGGAGAATTTGCTGTATTTACTCTCAATCCCGCTTCTTAATCCCAATTAGTTCTGCAAAAATGCACCTGCATACGAGATGACCGGAAAATTGTTCCATGGTTGAAACAACTCTCCCACCATAACCGGAAGGTTATTTCACTAGTAAAACAACTCAACCACTTTAACAGCAAGGTTATTTCAAGGTTGAAATGATTCTCCCACTCTGACAGGAATGTTATTTCAGTATTGAAACAACTAAACCGGAATGTCGGGAAGGTTATTTCAGGGTTGAAACAACTCTCCCGCTTTTATAAGAAGTTTATTTCAATACTGAAATAACTCTCCCGTTAAATCAAAATGTTTGATTTAACGATGATTTGAGCTTGAATATGGAAAAAAGTCAATTCCAACTACTTTTTGATGGATTCCTCTTGGTTTTATTCCTATTCCAATTGGAATTAGATGTTTTCCAATTGGAAAAAGAACTTTTCCAATTGGTTTTATTCCTTTTCCAACTGGTTTTAGTATTTTTCCTATTGGTTTTAATCCGATTCCTGTTGGAATTGCTTTTATTCCAATTGGTTTTGTTCCTTTTCCAATTGGAATTGGTTGTTTTCCAACTGGTTTTAATATTTTTTCAATTGGAATCAACATTTTTCCAGTTGGTTTTCGTCGGAAAGGTGGAGAATTGGTTTTATTTCGTGGAAAACAAACTGAAAATCAGGGAATAATAAATTCTGTAATATAGGTTCTAATCCTTGTATTCTCATTATAGAGAATAGAATCGGCTGAAATTCCTAAGAATTTCAGCCGATTGGTATGAATTTGCAAAGCCAGAGCTTTGCTTTTAGCTGAACGAAGTGTGGACACGCTCGCTCAACATCTCACGTTTGATTATGCGCTACAGACAATAGAGTTATTCTACAAGAATCTTCTTTTCTCCAATAACAGCCCCTTTATTATTAATAATTTGAATAATGAGCAAACCAGATTTACTTATCTTAGTAAGGTCTAATGTTGTTTTTTCAGTGTAGAGTTTTGAATTATATACTTTCTGTCCTAAGGAATTGGTAATATTGACTAGACAATCAGCAAAATTACCAGAACCAATATTAATGTTTATTATTCCATTGGTCGGATTAGGATAGAAGTCAATATTATCAATATAATTATTAGAAATAGCCGTGTTGAATTCAGGATAACCAACGTTGTAATCAATAGGAATAAGCCATTTAAAATACGACTTATACCCTGAAAATAAATTAAATGAACCTGACATTGCCAAACCCATTTTAAAATGGAGTGTTTTTGTATAATTATAATCAAAAACAAAGTCCCATTGTGGAAGCAAGTCTTTTGCACCGGCTGTTATTACTTGTGGTGCGCCAAAAGCATAATTCCAATAACTATTATTAACAACAGTTCCGCTGCTTCCTTGCTTATTATTCCAAACATTAATACTCGCTGCACCATAATAACTGCCAAATGTGCCACTAACAGAATTTGCGGATAATGATGATACATTTTGTAAAGTTGGCAAACTTTCAATAATTTCATTTGGTTCACATATACCATTACTATTTCCATGACTGTCTGGATTGTTGTCGTCATCTACTGTTTTTATTTGTAAATTCAATGGTGCAATAAGAATAGGTATTTGATAGGTGTAATAACTATTTGCTCCTTCCGTTACGATAAAATCGACATACGATACGTGACCAAAAGGTGCTGTATTTAAAATTTGAATCTCAAACTCATCAGTTGACCATGCACTTGCATTCCAACCAACATTATTTAAACCGGAAGTACTATCTGTTAAAGTAATATATGGGTCTTTACATCTAACTTTACATGACCCAGATACAATATTAGTTCCATTTGTTTTATTATTAAAACATTGCATCTTGAAACGCACCAAATTACCGGGATTGACATAATTGTTTGGATTAGTAGTATTCATGGTCATAGATGATGGTACATTTAATTGTGTACCATCCTGCGCCAAACTGATAAATGCAATATTATTCAGATATACCTGCGTACTACTCGATAAGGTTGTAAAAGTCACATCGCTGCCATAACTAGTTCCCACACTGCTGGTGGCATAAGCCCTGACATGGTAGCTTGTGCCCAATGCTAATCCTGTAATTGAGCTTGTATATACGCCCACTCCAGTACCATTGGAAGTAATGCTGTCAGCTATTGTTGGATTGGCTACCTTGCTCCAACAGATTCCACGGGCTGTAATAGGAGAACTGCCTATGCTTGTTACGTTTCCTCCCGTGACAGCACTAGTCGCAGTTACAGCACTTGCAGCCGTGGTGGTAATTGTGGGTGTAGTTCCCAATGTTGTAAAGGTCAAATCAGTTCCATAACTTGTGCCTACGCTATTGGTGGCATAAGCTCTGATATGGTATGTTACGCCAGATGTCAATCCTGAAATTGAACTTGAAAATATGCCTATACCTGTACCATCAGTTGTTTTGCTGTCAATAACAGTTGGGTTAATTGATGTGCTCCAACATACCCCCCGGTCAGTAACTGAAGATGTTCCTGCACTTGTGATATTACCCCCAGCCAATACAGTGGTGGTTGTAATATTACTAGCTGTCGATGTAGTAACAATTGGTGCACTTAGTGTTGTAAATGTCAAGTCTGATCCATAACTTGTACCTACGCTATTGGTGGCATAAGCTCTGATATGGTAGGTTACGCCAGATGTCAATCCTGAAATTAAACTTGTAAATACGCCTATACCTGCCCCATCACTTGTTTTGCTGTCAATGATAGTCGGGTTAATTGATGTGCTCCAGCATACCCCACGGGTGGTAACCGAAGATGTTCCTGCAATTGTGATATTTCCGCCCGAAGTTGCAGTTGAACTGCTTATGGCACTTGGAGCAATACTCACAAGTATTGGCGAGCCATCAGTGATGTTTGTGAAAGAACTCCATTGTGTAGCAGCTTTATATGCATTTATCGACCCAATTGGAACGTACAAAACACAAGTACTCATACTTACACCTGTAAAAACACTTGTTGATAGTGCAAAATTTACTGGCGTAGTTGGGTTTGCGTAAATGGAAGTAAGTCCTGAACAGCCATAAAAGGCATAGCTTCCTATCGAGGTGACTGAACTGGGAATGGTAATGCTTGTAAGCCCTATACAGCCATAAAAGTCATAACTTCCTATCGAGGTAACTGAACTTGGAATAGTAATGCTTGTAAGTCCTGTACAACCATAAAAGGCAAAATCTCCTAACGAGGTGGTAGAACTTGGAATGGTAATGCTTGTAAGTCCTGTACAGCCATAAAAGGCAGCAACTGCTATAGATATTACAGAATTGGGAATGGTAATGCTTATAAGTGCTTTACAGCCATTAAAGGCATAACTTCCTATCGAGGTGACAGAACTTGGTAAAATGACGGTTTTAAGGGTTGGCTTTCCAACAGAAATACTACTCATATAAAATGAATACGTAGGCATTTCATTGGTAAGATAGGTTGTGCTGTTTGTCCCCAATGTTCCTGCTGTTCCTGTGTAGGCTATGATGATTGCCGTACTTAAATCCAACACTGCAAGAACAGGCATATTGTCACGCATAGTTTTGAAATCACGTGCATCAATTGTTCCAGTAACGGTGAGGTTAGTAACTGTACTTAAATACGAACTTGCTACAGTGGAAAGTGTTCCTGCGGTAGTTACATTAGCTGTTTTTATAACTTGAGCATAAAGACTCGTTGCAAAACACAGAAGCGTGGCAATAATAAACAGGGTGTACAAATGTTGCTTGAAAGGGGTAAAAAGTGTTTTCATTTTATTTGTGTTTATTATACGTATTTTGGTATTGTTGAATTGCTGCGAAAGGCAGAGCGGGCACTGAAAAGCGTGAAGTGCCTTTCACAATTTCAAAGTATCCCATTTGTCTCTGTATATTTGTTTATCGTCTGCAAACATTCTCATTTTGGAGTCATTGTGTTTTTGTCCCTTTTTGCCCGGAGTTTCAAGCCATTCTTTATGTCCTGTCTTCACTGCGTCTGCAACATCTTTGCTTGGAACAATATAATATTCTGGTAGTTGTTTGTTATCAATTAAGTTAACAAAAATATAGAATAAATTGTCTGCAAAAAAGTCTTCAGCTTTGCTATTCAGAACCCAAGCTTTTCTATCATTTTGATTTGTTTTTACTTGAATTCCAATAATCCTTGTTGCAGTTTCGTTGGCAACCAAAATATCAATTCCTTTCGTGTTTTTCAGTGTCACGGATGAAATAATTCCTCGTCTTGATAACTCGGCTGCTACAAAATATTCTCCTGAAACACCTGCTAAAATTCCAGTTATTTTTTTAGTCTGAACTTTTCCAATTTTAGTCTGTTTTGTCATTTTATTTTAAGCATTTATAGTTCTTTGCTTACTCTCAAGCTTTTCGGCATCCGCTATATTTTGTTTTGTTCTTCACTTTCGGGCATAAAAAAAGCGTGGAACATTTAACTGTATCACGCATCTGGGGCCTTCGACTGCCCTACCTAAGTAATAAGTTAAAGCCCACGCCGTTTGGCGCAGGCGTTTACTAACTTATTCTATAGGTATTTTTGAAAGTGTCGAAGTTTCAGATACAAGAATAAAAGCTAACGCTTTGCAAATATGTAAATGCCGCTGTCGCTACAGCGGGGAAAATGATTTGTTTTAAATCTTTAGTTAGCCAATCGTGCTTTTTTTGCTTTTAATGCGGCTAACTGGTTTTTGATATATTCTTTTTCTTGTTCAAAGGTCATATCCATAATTTCGATGCTTAAATTATCACGTATTTCGCGCATCTTTTTAATTATTCCGGTTTTACTATTATTCGTTTTCATAATTAAATATTTCTTTTGGTGTTCTGATTTCAGTCATTTGATATCCTTCTCTGAAATTTATTGAGTTGTAACCTCTAATTCGTTCAAGGTTTACGATGTGTTTAAAGTTCCAACTTGCCAACACATCAGCTTTATATACAGTCGATAAAGCAATGTGCTGACAGTCTGCTCTACTTGTTTTACCAACCACTTTTTCATCGATATACATTTCTGCAAGATTTTCTATTTCTTTAGTCATTTCAACCCGTTCAATTAACTCAGGAGGCAATGATTCAAAAAAGTCTTGTATGTATTGCGGAGCTCTGTAAAGTTCGAGTTCAAGAATTTCAGACACTAAGATTTTAATTCCTTTTTCAAAAACTTTTTCAAAAAAAGGTTTGGTTTCAATCTCGAATTCTTTGTCAAAATAGCCACCATAAACGGATGTATCTATATAAATTCTTTTTATCATAATTATTCTACTAATAAGTTTCAAGAACGGGAATAAAAGCTAATGCTTTGCAAATATGGATTGCCGCTGTCGCTACAGAGGACGAGAAATTAATGAATTATAGCGCTACATCAAAACTATTTCTTACTCTCACATACTTGTTCTGTAGGGTTGGAGTTGAAGTTTGAAGTTGCTTATGTTCTATTTTTACAAAATCTTTTTCAATAAATTCAAGTTTAAAGTTGTCCGGCAACTTTTCAATCTCTTCTTTATTTTCTATCAGATAATTGACAAAATCAAATGTCAGTCCGATATTTCTTTCTATGGTTTCTTTATGTGTCATCTTACTTTTTATTTAATTTTTTAAAACAAGAACATAAGCGAACGCTTTTCCAGTATGTAATACAATTGCCGCTACAATTGCAGAGTTATTATAATGAATTGCAAAATTATAAAATAGATTTGAATATTTGAGATAAAATGAATTTATTCTTAAAAAATATTTTCCAATCTCTATTTTTCTTTATTGTTTCTCAGTCAGATACTTCCAGTATCGTTTCGGCAGGTGTTGGCGTTGCAGTTTAAGGTTTATACGTTCTTTTATGGTCATGGCTTTGAAGTAACCTTTCCACAATTCCTGATAGAGTTTCTCGTCTTCCGCCATCAGGTTTTCGTCCAGTTTGCCTTTAGGGAAAAGGTCAGTACTGTCGAGTGTCATTTCGGTAACCGTTTTGAGGTCGTAATAAAAGCCGTAGTTGCGTCGGGTATCGTAAATTACCCATTTTTGGTCAGCAAATCGGTCGGTGAAATGATCCAGTGTTAGTGGCAAGCTGTTGTGGTCGGGCGATACCGGCGCAAAGAAAATATCGTCGGCCGCCTTTTGGAATCTTACTAACTCAATTAAGCGATGACTTTCGTGATTCACTTTCTGAGCCAGTTTTTTCAATTGCAGTACATCGTCGTCGGCAAAATTTGTTTCAATCGATTGCTTGTTGTCGAAGGTTTTTCGAATATAACGGAAAATCAGTTCATCGCTACCCTGTAATTCTGATAGCCAGGCATACGTAATCATATTGCAGGTATTGTGTGCCAGCTTTTTCTCCAGTCCTTTCCAAACACGCTTTGATTTCTCTTCATCGGATACGACCGTAAACTGTTCATCCACAAATAAGGGTTCAGGTTCATCTATCGCCAACAACCTCTCAGGGAAAGTCTTTCGGTTATAGGCATCAAAAACTGCAGTAAGCAGTCCTTCAAAAGTTTTATCGTAGTGGAATATTGTCATTCAAATACCAAGGCTAACTGATTCGGGTCAGGTGCATTTTTAGGAAGTTTCTTCTCTGTGAGCACTCGTCGCACATATTCCGGCGAAGAATCGCTTACGTTCTGAACCGCCAGTTCGTTGCAGGTAATAAAGTACTGTGCTTTTTTCAGAACAATGCCCATTTTCTTTAAATCAGCCGACTTTAGCTTGTTGTATCGACGAGACATAACAATCAGTTTTGCTGATTTTACACCAATGCCAGGTACACGCAGAATCATACTATACTCAGCTTTATTTATGTCCACCGGAAAATGATGAGGATTTCGTAAAGCCCATGCCAGTTTCGGGTCAATTTCCAAATCCAAATCGGGATTTTTATCATCTACAATTTCATCAACTTTAAATTCATAAAATCGCAACAGCCAATCGGCCTGATAAAGACGGTTTTCGCGGACTAATGGAGCTTGTTTTAGTGACGGCAGGCGGCTGTCGTATGAATTAACAGGAATATAACCGGAATAATATACCCGCTTCATGCTGGGTCGATTGTAAAGTGCTGCCGATGTAAACAAAATTTGTTTGTCGGTTTCGTCGGTAGCACCTATTATCATTTGCGTGCTTTGTCCAGCCGGAGCAAAACGGGGTGCTGAGCGATGTTTGGTGCGCTCTTCGGCACTTTCCAACACACCTTGCTGAATATAAAGCATTGGTTTGTACACGCTTTCGTGGTCTTTCTCGGGTGCGAGCATTTTAAGGTTTTGCTCAGTTGGAATTTCTATGTTTACACTCAGTCGGTCGGCATACAATCCGGCTTCATGTACCAATTGCTGACTTGCCCCGGGAATACTCTTCATGTGAATATAACCGTTGAACCTCTGAATAGTGCGAAGTTCTTTAATTACCCTAACCATGCGTTCCATAGTATAGTCGGGCGTGTTGATAACCCCTGAACTCAGAAATAATCCTTCGATATAATTTCGACGATAAAATTCGATGGTCAGTTCCACCAATTCTTCCACGGCAAAAGTGGCTCGTTTCAGGTCGTTGCTTCGGCGGTTAATGCAATACGCACAATCATAAATGCAATAGTTTGTGAGCATGATTTTGAGCAGAGACACACATCGACCATCTTCTGTGAAGCTGTGACAGATTCCCCAACCGGCTGTGCTGCCAATTCCACCCGGAATATTTTTACGGGTAGTGCCGCTGGATGCGCACGAAACATCGTACTTTGCCGATTCAGCCAGTGTTTTGAGTTTTTCGAGAATTTCTGCTTTCATAACGGACAAAGTAACAGAATTTACCCGTTAAAAACACAAGCGGAAATATTAAATATTTCCGCTTGTTGATAAGTTTTTTGTAATGGGTTCATGTCAATAGTAGGACTGCTTTCTCCAAATCTTCCGGAGTATCAATACCAACAGATTCTACATCGGTAAAACCAACTTTTATTTTGTACCCATTTTCCAACCAGCGCAGTTGTTCAAGCGATTCAGCAAGTTCTAAGGGTGATTGTTCCAATTTGGTAATTTCACCCAGTACCTCTGCACGATAGGCGTAAATGCCGATATGTTTCAGGTACGGATGTGCTGAAAGCCAATTATGAGGCTCAATTCCACGTTTATAGGGAATAACTGATCGGCTGAAATAAAGTGCTTCATTATTCCTATTTACCACAAGTTTCGGACTGTTTGGATTATTCAGGGCTTCCCAACCGTCTTTTTCGGTTATTTTCTTTGCTAGTGTGGCAATCTGAGTTGACTCATCAACAAAACATTTTTGCAACTCTATGATTTGCTCCGGCTGAATAAATGGCTCATCGCCCTGAACATTGATTATCACATCAAAATATTCGTTGATATGAGTAAAAGCTTCATAGCAACGATCAGTTCCACTTTTGTGCTGGTCGGAAGTCATAATTGCATTTCCTCCAAACGCTTTTACCGCATCAAAAATACGTTGGTCGTCAGTTGCCACATACACATCATTTACCGATTTGGAAACCTGTTCATATACCCGATGTATCATTGTTTTTCCCCCAATGTCAACAAGCGGTTTTCCTGGGAAACGGGTTGAAGCATAGCGGGCGGGAATTATAACAACAAACCTTAATGGCTGTTTTTCTAAAGATTTATTAGTCATGATAATTATTTCAGATTGAGTGGTCAGATGACAGATCTGCGTTTATACATTCTCTTCTTTAAATACATAAACCAACTGGTTGAACGAACTATCAGCAAAACAATAATTGGAAAAGCTGCCAGATTAAATATCTGATTTGACAAGGCAAATGAAAATAATGCTCCGATAAGCAACGTGATATTAAAAATACCATAAAAGAAAACCGGAGTACGTAATTTAGGGAACCAAATTATTACTCCTAAAATTATATTTAAGGGATTTAGCCACAAAATATTTAAATTATTTCTGACTAATGGATGAATGGAGAAAAACATCATGTAGGTTATCAATATCCCGGCTAAACCTGATACTATCAATATCACTGAATCGAACAATTTACTGTAATTTTTCCTGGAATAATCCCAAATCGAGATTATCAACCCGATAATAAGTAGAATTAATGAAAAAACGAAAGGCTTAACATCTAGTTGAGGCTTTATAACTGGTTCGGGGCTTTTATTTATCAATATCGTTTTGTCAGAAATAAGTTTCCTGGTTTCATTATTTGAGTCATGAATTTCAGCTGTTTGAAATCCTGTCATAAGTACTTCCGGCAAAAACATACTTTCAGTAAAGGTAGTCGGTTTGTCTGCATCTTTTCCGAAAATTAAGTCAATACCAAACTTCAACCAAGTGTCATTCCCAACATAAATTCCAATCCATTGGCGATAGGTTTTAGCTTCTTTGTCTTCCTCGAACTTAACATATCCGTGCAGCGTACTTAAAATTTTATCCCTGGGTCGTGTAGCACAATTATCAAAAACAAAATTATACCTGTAAAGTCTGTTTTCCGGCTCATAGTTTTTCAACATGTTCTTAATAAGAGCACTTTTTTCGGAAGTAGACATATTAATTATTTGCTCCCATACCAGCGAATTTCGTTGTGCATAAGTAGCCAGAAAATTGCCGGTATCATAAACACCTAACTCATAGTCTGTTTCTCCTTTTATGAATTTATAATAAAAATCAGGGGTGTCAAAATCAAATATACCGTAATTAAAAACAACATCTATTTTACTAAGAGGGTCTTTTATTCGGATAGCAGTATGTCCAAATTTTTCGTAAACTTCCTGACCCGGCGAACAGGTTATCAAACTTATAATAGATGAGTCACTAAAAGTCAGTTGTTGAGCTTTTGTAATAAGAGTACTCAATAAAATGAATGAAATAAAAAGAATATGTTTCATGCTTGAGGGGAAAATAGTATTACAAAAGTAAGTATATTATTTGATTTTATTATGTCAAGGAGTGTTTTTAAGTTTAATCTCTAAAGTTCATACTAAGTTTGCCATTCCTGAATCAATGTCGTTTAGATAAGGATTTAGTTTAAATAGTTGAAATATAGTTCATT
>JBAXMR010000131.1:0-11781 GCA_037134195.1 Paludibacter sp.
TTCAATTGCAAAATTATTAATTTTTATTTTCTCCACAACTTTTACGGGTGAGCCACTTTTAGGACTAAATCGTGACCTTTTTTAAAACTCAAGAATAGGTCACAAAAAGTCTGCTTTTGGCACACAATTGACATCTTTTGTCTCAACTGTAATTGTTTCATTTTCAATCAATAAACTAATTTTGTAACGATTAAAAAAAATGAAATTATGAAGAGTACATTTAACGTCCTTTTTTACTTGAAAAGTAATGCTATTAGAAAAGATGGTAAAATGCCAATTGTTGCCCGCATCACTATTGATGGTATCATTGCGCAATTCAATACCAAGTTAGAAATCCAACCAATAAATTGGAGTGTAAAAATGAGTAAAGTTATTGGACATCCATCTGATAGCAAACAACACAATGCTCAACTATAACAAATTAAGGCTTCCATCCACGGTATTTATCATGACCTTCAACGAAAAGACAACTATGTAACTGCAGAGAAAGTGAAAAACGAGTTTTTGGGGATTAGTGAGCATCACGAAACACTTTTTGACCTATTCCAAAAACACAACGATGATGTTCTAAAACTTGTGGGAATAAGTAAATCAACTACTACATATCAAAAATACGAACGCACGCGTAGGCATCTGGAAAAATTTATTCAATTTAAATATCAGATTAATTCTACTTTACCAAATTAAACTTTTCGATAATATCTGTCGATATCTGCTTGCCTTTTGCGATGTCTATTTCGGATATGTTCCATACATAAATCGACTTCTTTTTGAGAGCAAAATGTTATTGCAATGACTAATAATCTGGCATCTCTAACACTTAACAGTGGAATTTCTTGTTGCTGTTCGAGCTTTATATTCAGGATATATAAACTTACCATGAGAACTAATGCCATATGGTGTTGCCATGATAACCAACCGGTTACCTGATAACCGGACATTCCCAATTCGTTCTTGCAATCATCAAAACACCGTTCTACCCAGTATCGACTACATTGAAAATAAGCCCATTCTTTATTCGTGTATTGTTCTATATCTCCATTACTCAATGAGAATTTAGTTTTTTCTGATACAGTGATAACTAATGTTCTTTTACGTGCTTTTTCTTCTTTTCCATCCCAATGCCAAACAGTTACAGTATGAACTTTTGAGACCTTCCAACCTTTAGCTGTTTGCCTTACCTCTTCTGTTGTATAATCTTTATCTGTAAGGGTTTTACAAGCTGATGACCTATAACCAATTCAAGCAATTGAATAGAAAGGCCTATCCAATTATTTGCAGTACGCCCGAAGAGGCGATCACAATTGCAAACAGCTTCTTAGCAGCTTCCGATATGGAATTTGATGTGGTATTTTTTGACCTACCCGGGACTATGAATAGTGTCGGGATTTTACAGTCGCTGTCGAACATGGATTATATTTTCACTCCCATCATTGCTGACCGCTTGGTGTTGGAGAGTTCCCTTTCATTTGCTCTATCCATCAATGAATTATTAGTCGGTAATACTTCATTGCGACTGAAAAAACTTCATCTTTTTTGGAATCAGGTGGATGGGCGCGAAAAAACCGATTTGTATGAAATCTACGAAAAATCCATCCACGAATTTGGTCTTCCGCTGCTTCGCACCTTTATCCCTGATACCAAGCGCTACAACAAGGAATTATCCGGTAATCGAAAACCCGTGTTGCGTTCCACCTTATTTCCTGCCGACAAACGATTGATCAAAGGCAGTCATCTGGAAGAACTATTAATCGAAATCTCTCACATCGTTAAATTATAAACAACATGGCAAAGCAAACAACTATCACTAAAGTGGATGAAGATTTTATGCGGGAAGTCATTTCACAGGGCTTTCCAATGAAAAAAGAATCTTTAAAAGGAAAAGACATTTCAGTAATTATCGAAAAGGATAAACCTGCAATTAAAACTCAGAAAAGAAAAGATACTCCAAATCAAAAACAAATAGAGCAAACGGATTATATGGAAACCTATTTTGAGAAAATAAATCTTACGAATCGGCAACAAGTTAGCATCTCCAGAGAAACACACTTAACCCTTTTCAGTCTTGTCAGCATGATAGGTGGACACGGAGCTACCATCAGCAGCTATATCGAAAACATTATCCTACAGCATCTTGAAAATTACAAAGAAGAGCTCAAAGATATGTATGAAACCCAATGCAAAAAACCTATTCTATAATGATAAATCTATTGATCATATGTGTCCTTTTGTACCTCGTTTGGGTACTGGCTTATCTGCAACGTAAAAAAATTCGGAAATTACTGTTTCCAAAAACAAAGTTGCCGCCCACAATTCCACCAATTGAGCACGTTGATGACGATGTGATGGGTAAAACAAAAACGCAATTGAGCCATGTTGTGACAAACGATGACAGCCTGAGACAGATTGAAAAACCCATTGAAATCGCCCCTAGATTTGCGATGCCCAATGAAATAGTGAAGTCGGCAAGGATCGTTGACAGTGAATTGGACAGCGCATTTTCCAATTCTCCCGAACCAATGGATTTGGACATTGAATGTGAATACGATGAAGTCGAATCCGAATCACATGAAGAGGAAGATGATATAAATTGCTTTGTAGACAATGAGCTTGCCGGACTTGCTACTGGCATTGAGTATGATGAGATGGAAAATCTTATTCAGTTCATGCAACAAAGCAAGGCTTCGCCGGAAGCTGAACTCACTGCCGTGAACACGATTCAGGAGCTGAATCAAACAGAACTATTTCAACAAATGGTCGCACAAATTGATGGAGGCAAGGAACGGGTAGCGAACATGCTGAAAAAGTATAGTTCAGATTCTTTTGAAACAAAACCAATGATTGCTGAAAACAGTAATGTTGATTTTGAAAAATTTGAGATGAGTAAGTTTTTATAACTAGTTCTGTTCTTAGTTGAACATTTTCTTGAAAATAGAAATGGTGAGCAATAAATTTGCCCACCATTTCTATTTTTGTATCAGTAATTGCCTCACCAATATTTCTCCAATACCTTTTCCAGTAAACACACATAATAAAATGGAACATTTATCAGTTTAAATTCTTTACCTGTTGGCGTTTTTACCACATCAACCGAAAGTGGTTGAGACCATATCCGCACGGCTATATCATGAGGTGCCTCTTCCATATAAAGATGTAAAGATCTTAATTTCGCATTGTGACCCGATTTCACTTCTATGGGGATAGCCCAATTTTTGTACTGAATTACAAAATCAACTTCAGCAGAAGATTGGGTTTTATTTCGATCCCAGAATTGCCGATGTGCAGACACCTGCCACTTCCAAGACAATAACTCCTGCGCTACTATATGTTCTGCAATTCGTCCACGCCAAGCATCCATTACATCCGTTACCGAAAAAAGACTTTCCCGCACACCTGCTATGTAATTAACTAAACCTGTATCAAACCAAATAAGTTTGGGTCGGTGAGTCATTGATGTTAGCAATGGTATCTGGGCACTTGTGACAGGATAAACCAATTCCAACAACATTGCCTTTTCGATAGTACGAAAAGCCTCACTCACTTCACGCGATTTGTAATTTGAATTACCAAATCGCTCAAAAGTAATTCTTTCGGCAGCAAAATTCCATCCGTTTTTCAATATATAGCGTATAATTTGCGCAATTGATTCATTTCGAGCATATTTTTCCACATCATCAATGTATGCGTTTAACAAGGTCTCATAGATTGTATCCACAGATAAAACATCCCTATTTACAGCATACTTATTTATCGCAGCGGGCATTCCACCTACAATCGTAAAATTGGTAAACAAGGCTATTACACGATTATGAACACTTGACACATTTAAATCCTTCACCAATTCCAAGTCAAAATCTTCACCAATTCCATTTAAAAACTCTATAAACGAACAAGGACGAATGGCTAAATACTCTACCCTACCAACAGGAAATGAGATATGTTTATCTATCAAGCTTTCCAACAACGATCCAGCACAGATGACGTGCAGTTGCTTTATCTCCTCGTAAAAATATCGTAGTAGAGCCACTGCCTTTGGTGAACTTTGGATTTCATCTATAAACAATAAGGTTCGACCCGGTTTCTTTTGTTGCTTGCAATGTCTGTAAATCGCATCGGTTAGCTCAACGACATTTGAATATTGATCAAACAACAACTTATCTTCGGGCTTATCCAGGTTCAGCGACAACAATACATCGAATTTTTTAGAGAACTCAACCACCAAGGTTGTTTTCCCCACCTGCCTTGCACCACGCAGTATCAATGGCTTTCTGTCTTCATTTACAGACCATTGTTCTAAAGACTTGAATGCATTCCTGTTGATCATAATTGTATATTTATTAGTTTATTTGGTGCAAAGATACATTTAATTTGTAACAAAGCAAGGGCAAAACAATCAATTATTTGTAATGAAACAAAGGCATAAAAGTCAATTATTTGTAATAAAACAAGGGTAAAGCCAGATTTCGTCGAAAGTACGATTAACTTTTCATCTCCAATTTCAGATTCAGGTATCAATCACTTTCAATTCAGATAAAACTATTTACCATACCATTTCAAGTGAAAGAGCAACGCAATTAAGCCAAGTTCAGACAAACAACGACACGCTATGACATATTGAAAAAACGATTGAAATCGCCATTACATTTGCGATGTCGAAGGAAGATTTCTTGGACTTTCAACTAAAAAAAAGAGTATTTATGACTAACAAAAAAGTATTTCTAACGGCAGTAAGCTTACTCGCTGCTTACGGTTTGGTTCGGGCGCAGGGAAATGGATCGGGCGGAATCACGGAAGCCACTACCATGATTACATCCTACTTTGAACCTGCCACCAAGTTGGTTTATGCCATCGGGGCCGTTATCGGTTTAATCGGTGGTGTGAAAGTATACAGCAAATTTTCTTCAGGTGACCCCGACACCAGCAAAACGGCGGCATCGTGGTTTGGAGCCTGTATCTTTCTGATTGTGGCGGCTACAGTCTTACGTTCTTTTTTCCTGTAAAACCATGGCACACTATCCAATCAACAAAGGCATTGGTAAATCGGTAGAGTTCAAAGGGCTGAAAAGCCAATACCTTTTTCTTTTTGCCGGTGGACTGCTCGCCATCTTTGTCCTTTTCGTGATTTTGTATATGACCGGTATTGGTCAATGGTTCTGTATCGGTTTGGGGGTTATTTCATCTTCAGTTCTTGTGTGGCAAACCTTTTCATTGAATCACAAATATGGAGAGTATGGACTAATGAAACTGGGTGCCATCCGAAACCACCCAAACTACCTGCTTAACCGTAAGAAATTTGCCAGGCTATTCAAACACATTCATCAAAAGCAAGCATGAAAAACACGTTAAAAGCAACGACACTTGAAAGCAAGTTCCCGATTTGGGGCGTGGAGATGGGTTGTATTATTTCGAAGGATGCCGATATAACGGTTGCCTTCAAAGTGGAACTTCCAGAACTCTTTACCGTGACCGCTAAGGAATACGAAGCGATACATTCTTCCTGGACAAAGGCGGTAAAGGTACTTCCCGATTATTCTATCGTGCACACACAGGATTGGTATATCAAGGAACAATACGAACCGGAAATCAAACAGGATGAAATGAGTTTTCTTTCCCGAAGCTTTGAAAGACATTTCAATGAACGTCCGTATCTGAATCATACCTGCTATTTGTTTTTGACTAAGACCACTAAAGAACGTTCCCGGCTGCAAAGCAATTTTTCGACCTTGTGCCGGGGTTCGATTATCCCCAAAGAATTTCAGGACAAAGAAACGGTTGAGAAATTTCTGGAGGCTGTGGGGCAGTTTGAACGGATTGTCAATGATGGCGGATTCATTACCCTTATCCGGTTAAACACCGACGAGATTGTTGGGACTGACAACAAGGCTGGAATAGTGGAAAAATACTTTTCGCTGTCACAGGAAAATACCACCACACTCAAAGATATTACACTGAAAGAAGATGAAATGCGCATTGGCGATAATATCCTTTGCTTACATACCTTGTCGGATGTAGATGATTTGCCTGCCAGCGTAGGAACGGATATTCGCTACGAGAAATTATCTACCGACCGTTCCGATTGCCGGTTATCATTTGCTTCTCCCGTGGGATTATTGCTTTCCTGCAATCACATTTACAATCAATACCTGTTTATGGATGACAGTGTTGAGAACTTGCGAAAATTCGAGAAAATGGGACGGAACATGCATTCACTATCAAAATATAGTCGAAGCAACCAAATCAACAAAGAATGGATTGACAAGTACCTGAACGAAGCACATAGCTTCGGACTCTCCTCTATCCGTTGCCATTGTAATGTGATGGCATGGAGTGATGACAAGGAGGAACTCAAACACATTAAAAATGACGTAGGTAGTCAGTTGGCACTTATGGAATGTAAGCCCCGGCACAATACCGTGGACACTCCCACACTCTTTTGAGCAGGTATTCCGGGAAATCAAGCCGATTTTCCGGCTGAAGAAAGCTTTTATACATTCATTGAACAGGGCATTTGCTTTTTTACAGAAGAAACGAATTACAAAAGTTCGGTATCGCCTTTCGGGATAAAAATGGTGGATAGACTGACAGGTAAACCGATTCATGTGGATATTTCCGACTTACCTATGAAAAAAGGAGTCATCACCAACCGTAACAAGTTTATTCTTGGGCCATCAGGTAGTGGGAAATCCTTTTTTACAAACCACATGGTTCGGCAATATTACGAACAAGGTTCGCATGTGCTGTTGATTGATACCGGGAATAGTTACCTCGGACTCTGTGAATTAATCAACCGCAAGACATTAGGCGAAGATGGGGTTTATTTTACTTACTCTGAACAAAACCCGATAGCATTCAATCCTTTCTTTACTGAAGATGGCATCTATGACATTGAAAAACGGGAAAGTATCAAAACGTTGATTCTGACTTTATGGAAACGAAACGATGAACCTCCTACACGTGCTGAAGAAGTGGCACTGTCCAATGCCGTGAGTCTCTATATCGAAAAAATCAAGACAAAGGAATTAGCGCCCAGTTTCAACAGTTTTTATGAGTATGTAAAAACAGATTACCACGAAGTTCTTACCGATAAGAAAGTACGGGAAAAGGATTTTGATATTGCCAACTTTTTGAATGTGCTTGAACCCTATTACAAAGGCGGAGAGTATGATTACCTGCTGAATTCGGATAAACAGATTGATTTGCTTTCCAAGCGGTTTATCGTTTTCGAGCTGGACAATATCAAGGATCATCCCATTCTGTTTCCCATTGTCACCATCATTATCATGGAAGTCTTTATCAATAAGATGCGACGGCTAAAGGGAATCAGAAAAGTCATCCTAATTGAAGAAGCTTGGAAAGCAATTGCCAAGGAAGGCATGGCCGAATATATCAAATACCTCTTTAAAACGGTTCGTAAATATTTCGGAGAAGCCATTGTGGTAACTCAGGAAGTGGAAGATATTATCGCCTCTCCCATTGTCAAGGAATCTATTATCAATAATTCCGACTGCAGAATCCTACTGGATCAACGCAAGTACATGAATAAATTTGATTCTATTCAGGCACTGCTTGGACTTACTGAAAAAGAAAAAGCACAGATTCTTTCCATTAATCTGGCCAATAATCCGAATCGATTGTACAAAGAAGTTTGGATAGGCTTGGGAGGAACACAGTCTGCGGTCTATGCCACGGAAGTGTCCATGGAGGAATACCTGACCTATACCACCGAGGAGTCTGAAAAAGTAGAATTATTCAACCTCGTGGAAAACCTGGATGGCAATATCGAACTGGCGATAAAACAACTCTCAGAGACCAAACAAATTGATAAACAATCAAGCAACAATTAGTCATTAGTGATTTTTTCAAAACCAACTTTTTCAACTCTATTTTAAAACCCTATTATTCAAATGAAAACAAAAATCTATTTAGTAACCATCTTTCTGATGACTTGTCTGATGTCTTCGAAAGCCCAGTTCGTGACTTTTGACCCATCCAACCTAGCTCAAAGCATTGTAAACACAACCAAGCAAGTGATTGAAACTTCGACCACTGCCTCGAACATGGTGAACAATTTTAAGGAAACCGTAAAGCTTTATGAGCAGGGTAAAAAGTATTATGATGCATTGAAATCAGTCAACAACTTAGTCAAAGATGCCAAAAAGGTACAACAAACCGTACTGATGGTAGGTGAGATTTCGGACATGTATGTGACCAGCTTTCAGAAAATGCTCACTGATAAGAATTATACTGTTGAGGAACTAGGAGCAATTGCCTTTGGATATTCTAAATTGCTGGAACAAAGCGGTGATTTACTGGGCGAATTAAAAATGGCAGTCAGTTCCAATGGGCTTTCCATGACCGATAAGGAACGTTTGGATATTATTGACCGAACCTACAACGCGGTAAAGAAAAACCGCAACTTGGTCAACTACTACACCAAAAAGAATATCGCAGTAAGCTACCTACGCTCGTGAAGTGGGTCTAGCGGAAAAAATTCATCTATCATCACAAAATACAATGACTTGAAATCGGGTTTCAGGTTTTTATCCAGCCCTATTTTGTGAAGCAAACCACCTTTTAGTTCAGCATCCCAATTTTCAAGGTAATACTGCATCTATTTAATGAAAAATTCTGAAGTTTTTCCTGTTGGCAGAGCTACAACTCCACCTGGATTAAGTGACACCCATTCCAGAAATCTCAATGCGGTAATCTGTCCTAAATTGATATAATTGTCGACTTCTAGTACTTTTATTCGCTCTTCTGATTTATTAATCTGAGAATTTGAAAATTGTTTTTCAAAATAGGCTTCTACTTTGCTTGTAACCTTGTAAGATATTTTTTCCATATTTCTTATGTTTAATTCTATCAATTTGACAATTAATTGGCAAAATTAAACTGACAGGAATTGGAAGTGATAACATTTCGCGTATAAAAATCCTCAAAAAAAGAATAGTCTTAATTCATTTTCTTTATACATGCTTTTCAATTGATTTCAATTGAAATTCCTCAAAACTTGATGTTAATCTAAAGTTGGTAAAAAAAAATCGAATAGAATTATTAGGTAAGTATTTGATTTAATAGACTATATATTTTTTGTTTAAGTCAAATATCCCATGAAAAAAGAGGAATAATACAAAAAAGCTCTTAGCAACCTAGATTAGTTAAATTTTAGAGCTGAGATTCGTCAAATGAGTGAGTATTATGTAAAGAATTGGTTTCTAAAATAGTGGATAAAATTAATTTCAAAGTTTTGAAAGTCTTTATAAGTTTGTTACGCTATGTTATAACTTTAATCCAAAAAGTATTTGGATAATCAATAAATAATGA
The DNA here is from genome assembly GCA_037134195.1 of Paludibacter sp. Taxonomy (GTDB): domain Bacteria; phylum Bacteroidota; class Bacteroidia; order Bacteroidales; family Paludibacteraceae; genus Paludibacter. The sequence continues at coordinate 9,325 of JBAXMR010000131.1, forward strand.
GTAATTTTAAACCGAAATAATTGCATGACAAAGCGAAGTCAATGGTAGCCAAAATGGAGTCTGAAAATTTGGGACTAAATCGTAACAAAAAAGCAAGCATAAATACAACGTATTGATATGTAGGGGTAAAATTGGATTGGTTCACTTCCCGTCCGTACCGCAAAAGCCCCTAAATTAGGGGCTTTTTTGTTGCCTAAACGTAAGTATTTATACTGAAAAAAAGTGATTTAGCTTGTTTTGTGGTTAAATTTTTATGGTTGTGTAAAACATAAACTTTTTATATTTTAGACCATCTTATTATATTATTAATCAGAGTAAAATTACCGCAAAACTAAAAGAAATTGAACATTAAATTATAAGGGAGAATTTGGTGAAAACTTATTAGAGTTTATATAATGTTTATGTAAGGGTATTTGAAACTTCAACTAGTCGACAGAGCATTAAATAATTATTTGTATTATTATTTATTCAAAGATAGAGTAAATTTTTACATGAGTAATCTATTTGAGCATTTATCACTATTTTTGTACTTCAAAAAAGCCAAAAACATGAACCGTATTTTTCTAATTGGATACATGGGCTCAGGCAAAACAACCATAGGTAAATTGCTGGCCGAGCAACTTAATTTTACTTTTGTAGATATGGATACGCATATCGAAGAAAAACACTTTAAGTCTGTATCTCAGATATTTGCTGAGTTAGGTGAAGAGCAATTCCGCCTGTTGGAGCAACAATGTCTGCATGAAGTTTCTGAGTTTGAAAAGGTAGTGATAGCAACCGGTGGTGGTGCTCCCTGTTTTTTCGACAATATGGAATACATGAACCAGCATGGACTTACTGTTTATATCAATATCTCTGTTGAGCAACTTGCTATACGTCTTGAAAATTCCCGTGCAAACAAACGACCATTGCTGGCTAACAGAAAAGGTGATGAACTCAAGACTTTTATTGCTGAAGGGCTTGCCAAGAGGGAATCGTTTTATAAAAAAGCTTATTTATCAGCTTCTGGAACGGACGAAGAAATTCTCAATCAAATCTGTTTGAATTTGAATTTAGTATGAATTATTTGAGAAATTTTATCCGGTTATTTGGCTTATTGATTGGTTTTTCAAAGAAAATAAAACATCAAAAAGCCTTTCTACAGCAAGCAATTGGTAGTATTATTGAGGAAAGCCAAAAAACCAATGATGGTAGTTTGGATGAAGATGATTTCCGAAAAATCAATCTTTACGGATATGCAATTCCTGCTTTGCCCGGCGAAACTTTCTGCACACTTACAGGAAACAAAATGTCTGATAAAGAAAGACTTTCCATGTCTTGTTTGGGGGCAATAACGGGCTTGTTTGATGATTTTTTCGACAAAAAGAACCTCCCCGAATCGCGCATCCTCTTTTTAATTGACAATAAAATTGAAACAATACCTGATAATTCAAATGAACAATTATTTATGCAGCTAAACCAGTTGGCTTATGAAAATTGCACGAATAAAGATGAATATACAAGGTATTTCAATAATGTTTTTGATGGTCAGGTATTGAGCAAAAAACAACAATCTGCCAATATAGAAAAACCTGAAATTAAAGAGATTATCTTTTATAAAGGCGGAGTTTCTATGATGCTTTACAGCTGTGCTTTGAGTCAAAACTTAAGCGAGGCTGATAAAAAGATTATTTTCAAATTAGGCAGTATTGGTCAATTGGAGAATGATATATTTGATATGCACAAAGATTTTCACGAAGGTATAAAAACACTGGCTACGGAAGAAACAAAAATCAATAATCTTCGGGCAATTTACAGTGCGTTAATCACCGAAATTTTTCAGTTGGTACGTGAAACATGCCATTCGCAGAAGAATCAACAAAAGTTTTTGAGAATTTTGGCTCTTGTGCTGTGCAGAGGGTATGTCTGTCTGGACTTTTATAAGAAAGCTGAAAAATCAACAAATAGTGTTTTCATGGTATCTGCCTATTCTAAAAAGGATTTAATTTGCGATATGGAGAGACCCTCAAGTGTCTTCAGACTTTTGCATTATGCAGCCAAAATGCAATATTGAAAATATTCAGAATGTTTATTTGAATTAATACAATCAAATACATTTTACCCATTTTCTGAGAGATTTGAATAAGTTTGTTCCTCAACGATGCAGGAGCCAGAACTTCCACTAAATCTCCATGAAGCAAAATTTCCTGAATAAAATCGAAGGTAGGTTTGATGCGATATTCAAAAACAACTGATTCAGCAGTAGTTTCAATTTCTTGTTGTGAATGATGTAAAGGCAATGCCCGAATATACTTGGCTTGCGAAGAATCAAACTTCAAAATCACTTTCTCCACATTATTTTCACCCTGAATAATTCCGTAACAATCCTGAAAAAAACTTTCAGTGTCAAAGCTTTCAGACATCTTATACCAAATGTATTTATATTATGACCCAAAAACTATCAGAAAAAATATATCT
>JBAXMR010000132.1:0-11693 GCA_037134195.1 Paludibacter sp.
GCTTCAAGCATGTGTTTATTACTAATACAATTTGTAATTTAAATTTAACTGGAACAGCAGGAAAATTTGGTGCAGGATACACATTTCCACTTTATTTATTTGATAAAAAAATAAAATCGAATTCAGGATTACAACTATCAGTTTATGAAGACTCACTAGTCTATGGTGGTAAAGAAATAAAGCAAGAGTCTACTATTATAGAAGCACCTCAGTTTGCTTATCAAAATTTAGCTTATCGCCCTAATCTGAGTCAGAAGATAGTAAGGGCTATTGAAAAAAGTCTGGGAATTCCGTTTATCATTCAGGAGTATAAAACTTCAAATAATGAGTTTGGCGAAGTTGATTTGCTGGATTATATCTATGCTGTTTTACATTCGCCCACTTACAGGGAAAAATACAAAGAATTTCTAAAAATAGATTTTCCAAGAGTACCGTATCCATGTAAAGACGTTGCATGCAACGTCTTTACATTTTGGCAATTAGTAAAATTGGGCGGAGAGCTTCGTCAGATACATTTATTGGAATCGCCAATCGTTGAAAAGTATATTACGCAATATCCGATTGACGGAAATAATGAAGTAAACAAACCACGAGATGTAGAGACGTTGCATGCGGCGTCTGTAAGGGTTTATATAAACGAAACGCAGTATTTTGATAACGTGCCCGAAGTAGCCTGGAACTTCTATATAGGCGGCTATCAACCGGCACAGAAATGGCTCAAAGACCGTAAAGATAGAATATTAGAAATGGATGATGTTTTGCATTATCAGAAAATTATCGTGGCATTGACTGAAACAGATAGGATAATGAAGGAGATAGATAAGATTCATATAGAGTAGAATGAAAAAAAGAAAAAAGAATATTGGACAGTCCCCTCGCTGCCGCACAATTGCATCGTGTGTCAAGTAAGATTGCAAGAAAAACAATAAACAAAAGAAAAAAATACAATGAGTAGAAATTATAAATTTCATAACCCATAGACAAGACGCAATATATCAATTTATTACGAAATTCAAAGTGTAAGTTATATTTGACGTTTATTATATACACTATTATCAAAATATTACAAAGTTTAAATTAATTTTATTAATCTCAAAAAAAAACAAACATGAAAAAGATTTTACTTACTTTATTAATTAGCATTTCTTACATTGTAAATGCTCAGACTTATTTCTCCGATAATTTCAGCAATGGATTAGTCAATTTTACCACCTATGATGTAGATGGTCTTGTCCCTGCATCAAATGTATCAAGTTATTTTGGCACTACTGCACCCTATAAAGCATGGACGGCATTGACTTCTTCAGGAAATTACTCCGCATTTAGCACCTCAAGCTATTCACCATCTGGAACTTCAAACGATTGGCTGGTAACAACCTTGCCCATAAACATTCAATCAGCCCAAGCCAATTTAATTTGGAGAGCCCGTTCTTTCTCCAGTACATTATTGGATGGATACAAGGTATATATTTCCACAACCGGAAATAAAGTCTCTGATTTTACATCTGCGGCAATTCTAGCCGTTAGTGCAGAAAATTATAGTTGGACAACCCGAACTATTAATTTGGCAAGCTATGTGGGTCAAAACATTTATATTGCATTTGTAAACAACAGTACGGCTAAATATTTATTGGCAATTGATGATATTTTTGTTGGTGTTACCAATTTCTCAGTAGTTGATAATACTCCACAATATATATATTCCAGCACCGCTACAGTTAATGGTAATTTGGTAAATACTGGAAGTACTATAAAATCATTTACAGCAAAATATACTGCAAATGGTCAAACTTTTACCCAAAATTATACTGGTCTAAATATCCCAACAGGATCAAGTTATCCTTTTACGTTTTCTGATTTAATAACCGTAAATGGCGTTGGTAATTCTGTTTCATATTCTTTGGAGGTTACATCCGGCACTATTAGCAAAACATCAACTGGTAGCGTAACCATAGCATCATTTAAGGCAACGAAAAAAGTAGTTGGAGAAGAAGCCACAGGCACATGGTGCGGATGGTGTCCAAGAGGAGCTGTATATTTGAAAAGTACAACCGAAAAATATCCTGATTCTTTTATTGGAATAGCCGTACATAATGGTGATCCTATGACTTATTCTGTTTACGACACAGGTATCAATTCATTTATTACCGGCTATCCAAGTGGCGTAGTAGATAGAAAATATACTGTTGATCCATCTGCTTTTGAATCTTCATATTTAACTGCTTTAAATGAATTTTGTCCAGCTTCGTTTTCCTTATCAGGTATATTTACTGATGCAACTAAGAAGAGTATTAAACTATCAACCAGCACCATTTTTAATGCCAATTATAACGGCACTGCTAACTTCAGAATTGCTTATGTAGTAACCGAAAATAATGTAAAAGGAACTGCTACAGGGTATAATCAGTCTAATTATTACGCTGGTGGTAGTTATGGAACAATGGGTGGTTTTGAAGCATTATCAAATCCTGTTCCGGCAGCTCAGATGACCTACCAAGATGTTGCACGTCAAATTTACAGCTCATTTACCGGTATAACAGGTAGTGTGCCTGCTACAATTAATTTAAATCAGGAATTGAAGTACGAATATACTATAACTTTGCCAACTACGATTAACAATCTCTCTGAGGTTGATATAATTGCAATGTTGATTGATATCAATACTGGTCAGATAAAGAATGCAGATCGTATAAAAGCATCATCGCTCTCAGTTACAGCTATTGAATCACCCAAATCATCAAACTCTTCAGTTTTAGTATTAAAAAGTGCGTCTGAAATTTCTGTTGAAGTTGAAACAAATTCTGTTGGAGCTATAACTGCAAGTTTATATAGCATTGATGGCAAACGAATTTATACGTCCACAGTTAACGAAGCAAGTAAACATAGTTTTATAATACCAAATAATGGATTAAAAGGAGTTTACATAGTCAGAGTTAATACAGCCGATGGAACTGTTGATAAAAAGATTATTTTATAATATTTTTGTAGAAAGTATTTATGAAGAGAATTAGTTTATTATTGTTTTTTACACTTATTGCTTTTGGGAGTTATTGCCAATTGCCATCAGTTTTGTTGAAAGACATTCAAGGTAAAAGTATAAATACAAGCCGATTGAATAATAATGGAAAACCATTCATTATTAGTTTCTTTGCTTTATGGTGCAAACCTTGCCTTCGTGAATTAAATGCAATAAACGAAGTGTACGAGGAATGGCAAAATGAAACTGGCGTAAAAATTATTGCCGTTTCAATTGATGAAGGACAAAATGCAGATAAAGTAGCACCGGCAGTAAATGGATATGGTTGGAATTATGAAGTTCTGCTCGACAACAATCAAGAATTTATGCGGGCCATGAATGTAACAGTAGTGCCATGCCTTTTTATTATCAATGGAAATAATAAAATTGTGCTCAGAAAGAGTTCGTATACAGATGGCTCGGAACAAGAGCTTATTTCAGAAATTCGCAAACTTTTGAAAAATAATTAATCAAGAATGCAAAAGCGTTGTGTCGCATTGTTATCTTTCTTTTTCATTATAGCATCGGTGTGGACACAAGTTCCCGAGAATAAAGAAAAGGCTGGAATTTTATTGTCGGGTAAGTTTCAGACTGACATACTCGTACCTCAAACCGACCAAGTCATCGGGACAGAAAGTTATGATTCAAAAATTCTTTCAAATACGTATGGCGATATTAACATGCTAAGTAAGTACGTTGATGCAGGTCTTCGTTTTGAAATGTATGAAAAACCATTACCCGGTTTTGGAACTGAATATAAGGGAGTCGGAATTCCGTTTTTTTATTTAAAAAGTAAATATAAAAACTTGCAACTTACTATAGGTAACTTTTACGAACAATTTGGCAGCGGTATGATTTTTAGAACCTACGAAGAGAGAAGTCTGGGATTGGACAATTCTCTTCGGGGTGGTTTGCTTACTTACCGGGGTAATGGTTTTACTCTGAAAGCACTGGGTGGTAGTCAGCGTTATTATTGGGAATATACAAAAAGCAACGTATATGGCGTTGATGCCGAAATGAATATAGGCGAATGGATAAATCAGCTAAAAAACGATAAGATACGTATTCAGTATGGAGTCTCTTTCGTGAGTAAATATCAGCAAAGCGAAGATATTATGGCTTCGCTGAGCGAAAAGCTCAATTTACCGGAGCATGTAGGCGCTTTTGCTTCCAGACTTAGAGTTCAAAAAGGGAAAGTAAGTTTAATGACCGAATATGCGATAAAAGCAAATGACCCTTCAGCCGAGAATAATTATATTTACAAAAACGGAAATGCATTTCTTTTGTCTGGATCTTATTCTCAAAAAGGACTTGGTTTACTATTACAAGCCAAACGAAGCGACAATATGGGATTTAAGAGTCAACGTACAGAACGTGGTCAAATGTTGAACATCAATCATTTACCGGCATTTACCAAACAACACACTTATGCTTTAGCAGCTTTATATCCTTATGCAACACAACCCGATGGAGAATGGGCGTTTCAAGGCGAATTTACAAAAAACATTAAAAAAGGAACTGTCTTGGGAGGAAAGTCAGGAATGGATTTGAAAGTCAATTTTTCAAGAGTGAATTCAATTGAAAAAAAATACCTGAATGCTGCAACTTTTGCTGTAATAGGAACGGATGGATATACTTCTGATTTTTTTGCTATTGGTAAAGAATTATATTATCAGGATTTTGATGTAGAAATTTCCAAGCATCTAACCAAAAGTTTTAGTATTAATGTAATGTATATGAATCAGATGTATAATCAACAAGTTATTGAAGGACATGCCAACAATGGTGGAATTGTACGTTCAAATATCCTGGTGTTAGAAGGTAAATACAAGTTAAGTTCCAAAACGTTTCTTCGTTCGGAATTACAATACTTACATACTAAGCAAGATTATGGCGACTGGATGTTTGGATTACTCGAATTTTCGGTACTTCCATCGTTTATATTTACAGTGTCCGATATGTATAATAATGGTATAACAAATACTCATTATTATATGGCTTCAACCACATATTCGCACAATGCACACAGATTACAACTTTCGTACGGTCGTTCACGAGCCGGTTTTAATTGTTCGGGTGGTGTTTGCCGCTATGTTCCGGCAAGTAAAGGATTTCAGGTTTCATATTTAATGAGTTTTTAAAATGCAGCAATTTACCAACACTTTTTCCTTTTTATTATCCGTTGCACTAACTCTGGTTTTAGTATCGTTGTTTGTTTCATGTGATACAATAGAAAAAGGAAATTATCTGACTCATGTTGAATTGCCAGAGGCTAAGAAAAAAGTACTGATTGAAGATTATACCGGAATGAAATGCCCGAATTGCCCCAGTGCTGCAAGTACTATTGATTCATTGAAAAAAAACTATGGAGACAACATCGTTGCCGTAAGTATCCATGCCGGAGTTTATGCAAAACCATCGGGCATATTTGTTAAGGATTTTAGAACAGAAGCCGGAACAATTTATAATTCGAATTTTAGTATCGATGCTTATCCTTCAGGATTAGTTAATCGAACGACATACCACAACAAGACAAAGCTTGATTATTCGGAATTGAATGGAGCTGTCATTCAGCAAATAGCTCAGGAATCTCAGTTGGGAATCAAAATTACAAATCATTGGAATGAAAATAACAGAAATATCGAAGTAATTCTTGATATTCCAATTTATAAAGAAATAACTGATGAACTTAAACTTCAGGTATGGTTGGTTGAAGATAGTATCATTGCACCTCAAGTGAATGGATCTGCCATAGAGAATAACTATATACACAAACATGTATTCCGAGATGCATTAAACGGAACTTGGGGTGAAGATTTAACTGGAGTAAGTAAAAATGCTGTCTTAAGCAGAATAGTTAAATATGAATTGCCAATTTCGTATGTTTCTAATAATTGTAGTATTGTTGCTTTTATATATCTCACAAAGGATAAATCTGTTATACAGGTAAATGAATTAAAACTTAAAAATTAGTTTCTAAAAATTATGTTGAATGAATACATTAAAAGTATGGACAAAAGGTATTTGTTATTAGTATTAATGATATTGGGAGTTTACGGGTTTTCACAATCAATAGTTCTGTTTTATAATGGAAAACAGTTAACTGATAAACAAACTATTTATTTAGATTCCATTGATGCTAATTTTGGTTATATCAAAGCAATAATTGGCATCAAAAATATAAGTGATGCCGAAATTGAAGTAAATGTTAGCAAAAAGCCAATTACTGTAATTGATAATAGCAGCAACTTGTTTTGTTGGGGAATCTATTGTTATTCGCCATCAGTTAATGACTCACGAAATGCAGTAAAAATTCCGTCAAAAACCATTAACGAGAGTTTTTATGCTGAATATGTACCTTCAGATGTACCTTCGGGTGAGACAGTAATTGAGTATAAATTTTACGAAGTTACTAATACATCAAATTCAGCAAGTGTAGTTGTCCATTTTGTCGAAAAAAACAGAACAGGATTAAATGAACTTCAAATGGGAGAATATTTTACACTATCATCTATTAAGAACACAAAAACAACTCAGGTTTCGTATAACTTGACTTCTAATTCCAATCTAATTGTTCAAAATGTATCAGGTCAAATTATCGGAAAATTTCTTTTACCATTAGGAGCAGCAACCATAAATTTACCAACATACTTAAATAAAGGACTGTTTATTTGTTCGATAGTTAGATTAAATGGTATTGTGATTAACAAAAAGCTTCTTAATTATTAGGATTATACCCGTTACTCACGACAACGATTTTGCAAAAGCCAGCGACAAAACAATAGAATATCTTTGTTGAATCAAAACTGAATACAGAACCCGAATTATGCATTTAAATTCTCAATCCATCAAACCCGAATACCAACAAATGGTGCTCCGTGTGCAGCACTAAAACCATATTTTCAACTTTGATTCGCAAATAATCTCTTGTTAATCAAAAAACATTTTATATCTTTGCAATACAGTTTATCTTGCTGTTAGGTAATGCTTCGGCGAATAAAAATTCAGGCAGACTTCAATTAGCAGATAAAATATTGGGGTTCAATTTTCTCTTCTTTCAATTACTTTAGGTTTTGAAAACTTCAATTGTAATTCAACCGGAATAAGAAAATTAAATTAAGTCTCAAGAAGTAGTTCTACACAGATATGCCTAATTAAGTAGAGCATTAATTGTTTTATTACACGGATTTCCCGATATTTTTCAAGCTTTAAAAGAAATAATACATCATATTCAATTATAATTTCAAGGTTTATTTGCTAAATCACTTCAAACTTATTATTTTTGTAGAACCATCAATGTACAATTACATTGATGGTTATTTTTTTGTCGAATAATTGATGCAACTTGATTTTATCCGAAAATACTCACCGATAAGGATAATCACGGTGCGCAACAATAGAAAATTTGTGTGGAACAGGAGAACAACGACATCAAACATCAGAAAAAATTCGTAGTATAGGATAAAGTTCAACTACTCCGATAGAAAAATCCGGCTGCATAGGATGATAACAAGCTCTGTCGATAGAAAAAATTGGTGGAACAGGACAATATTGATTTGCATCGGCACAAAATTAGTACCGAACTGGATAAAATAGAACGACAATAGGACAAACAAACAACCCATAAAAACCAATGAAAATGAGTAAACCATTTATTAAAGTACGATTTGACAGAATGCATAACGATGAGTTTGGGATACTGTGCATGAATATATTGAAAACCATTGAAAAGTCAGAATTCAGTACACTCGAACTGGAGGACACTTTCAGCAATTTCAAAGGACGAATAGAACCGTTGTTGAAACTAATGGAAGCAAAGGAGCGGAAAATGCCGCAATCAGACTCAATCATTGAACTTCGCAAGCGATTGAATGAGCTGGTAACTGCCCTGTTGCTCTATGTCAAGTCGCTTGAACGGGCAGCTTTTAGCGAGCAGGCAGAATCTATCAAACATTGTTCCGGTTTTATCCGGTTTAATTTTAAAAAATTTGTACACGAGGGAGTTTTTACTCAGAATGGATTGCTTGACAATTTGAATAAAATACTTAACCAGCATGAGGAAATGAAAAAAGCATGTGAACAGCTTGGAATCATGCGGTTTGTTGAGGAAATAAACATTACCCGAAAAAAAATAAAGGAGCTGGAAAATGACCGTACGAAAACAAAACTCAGCCAACCCAAAGCCGGAGCAGCACTTACAGCCAAGGAACAACTAATCAGTGAATTGAAATACATGTTTATTTATATAGAAAGGCAAATGCTGACTAATCCCCAAACAGACTATTCAGCATTGGCTGGACTTATAAATACTTACCTTATTGAAGCCCGTGCCCAGCTACGCAACTTAGCTACACGCCGCAAAACAGCAAAAGCCAAATCGGAAAAGAAAAAGAAATCAGACAATACGGAGAGTTTAGAGAGTTTGTAAAGGTTGGATGTTATAAGGTTGAATTGGATAGTAGAATAACTATTTCTGAATTTGTTGTTATCGGGGTTTATACTAATGTTACTACCAAAGGATTTGATTAAATTAAAAAGCAGGTTGGATAAATTAAAAATAAATCAAACAATTACTTGTTAATGTAAAAAATAGTTTTTATCTTTGGTGCTTAATTTTCAAAAAAGCAAATACACAGAGCAAAATACGCAAACCGTTAAAACAAATATGCGCTATAGAACAAAAAATACCATTTTATATAATTGTTTGTTTTTCAAACGATTAAAATATAATCTATCAACACTTATAGTTGATATATGTGCAACTGCGTAGCTCATACCCCAGTCCTGTCGGATATGTTCATTAAATGAGTAAAAGGTGGTGCTGGTTGTTGGGATTTGTAATCCCAACTGTATGTATTATAAGGATTTGCAATCCGAAAACAAAAAAATCCGCTTTAAAGCCGGATATGCTACTAGATTATAAATCCGAAGAATACAAGAACTGGGATTGCAAATCCCAGTAAAGGTGTGCAGACTTTATGCATTAAATAAATATATCCGGTGGGTCGGGAGCAGAACAGCAATATTGAGGAGTTAGCTATCAGGATAAAAGAACATTATAAATAAAGACAAATGACTGACGATTTTAATTCTAGACTTGATTTCCTATCATATAAGGAGATTAAGTCTATGTACGATGAAAGTAAATTAGTTGAGTTAAATAACGTGTTGGAAGATTTTGAATCAGATTTTTATTCGATTTCATTTGATGACAACAGATGTATAGATGATTATTTATTAATTTATGTTGGTAGATATGGTAGTATTAGAGGTTTGACATTTAATTCTGGAAGAAATCTCGAAGATAGAGATTTTAATACTCTACGTTTCGCTAAAGCTATAGAGAATGAATTCCCTGAAAAGAATTCTATAGCTATATTTAATATATTTCAAACTAAGCTAAAACAAGTCTATGAAAGTTTTGGTGTTGTCTGTATACCTGAATACATTGCAAATCAAGAAACACACAAAATCTTTCTTTTATCAAAACTCAAAAATTCTGTTGACTATTTAATACTAATTGACCCTGTCAAATTTTACAAATCATTTTTTGAAAGACAAAATAAAATATCTGACGAAGAAGGGATTTTTAAATTGTATTTAATGCTTGAAGGAGAAAATGGCTACATTAAAATTGGACAAACACAAAAAAAACTTGAAGTTCGTAGAAAAGGAGTTGCAGAACCAACATTGAAAGCAAAAGACCCTAAAATATATATACTATCCGCATGGGTAGCTCCAAAAGAAGTTGAGAAAAAATTGCACTTGGATTATAAATCAAAAAGAAAAAGAGGAGAATGGTTTGATTTAAGAGCCATTGATTTACAAGAAATAAATGAGATGATGCTAACCTATGAAATGATTGAGATATTAAATCACAAGAATTGACGCATTCCTCTTTCGTTAGACAAAAAGTCAAAAAATATAATTCACTACTATAAACATTAAATTTAATTATTATGAAAACTCCAACTTTCTTATTATGCTTTGTTTTATTTCTATTTGTTCCTTTTACTGGAATGGGTCAAGAAATCGTATTGCCTCTTAATTCTGAGACTAATCTGATTGAATACTCAGAATTGGTTCAAATTGACTCAACAACTACCCAAAAAGCATTGTATTCTCGTGCAAAAGAGTGGGTTGCTATTGCTTTTAAATCTGCAAAGGATGTTATTCAAATGGATGACTCTGAGAATGGAATAATGATTTTAAAAGGTATTATACCAATTAGCGGCGGAATGTATCTTGCAGACGGTAAAGTTGACTTTACTATGAAGATTCAACTGAAAAATGGCAGGTATAAATATTGGATGACAAATTTTAACCACTCTTCATACAAGTCTGGCTACAGCGGAGGTGCATTGGAAAATACTAAACCTGCTTGTGGGTCAATGTTTATGATGAAAAAAGGTTGGAATCAAGTAAAGGAGAGTACAGATAAGTATGCGCATATTATTACACAAAATCTGAAAAGTTTCATGACCAAACAAAGCATTGACAAAAAAGTTGAAAATTGGTAAAAAAAAGAGATACCAAGAAAGTTCATCAGGTATTGAATCTATAATCAAGCGGAAGAGATAGTATAAAAAATATAACCTTTTTTACATCAAATGAAAGAAGATACTGACTTAAAAGACAAATTCTTTGAATCAAATAAAGAATTAATAGAACTGTTTAATGAATTGCATAGGAGATATGATTCATTAGAAACAGAAGCATCTTTGGTATTAAACCCAAAGTATGGAATTGTCAATTTAGCGAAATTAAATGGAGAAGCAGTATTTGATGCAATTAATTATTTCAATAAATCATGTCCATATTGCAAAACCGATTTATATGGCGGACATATTAGAAATAATTATGAGATTGATCATTTTTTTCCAATAGCCAAGGGTGGACAAGATGTTCCGTGGAATTTACTGCCTATTTGCAGAAACTGTAATCGAAAAAAAGGAGATAAATTGCCCTTTAAGTATTTAGATGAATCAACTTATAATGAATGCAATTTATACTTAGAGGGTGTATTATTCAAAATAACTAATAGTCACGAAGACAAACTTCAAAGAGATGAGATTACACATTATTTAGTAATGAACTTGGTTTCAGGCAAAATTAGCCAAGATGAATTTATAGCTAGAGTTTACAAATTGTTTAACACACCGACCTCATCAAACAAAGTTTTAGATGAGAAACTTGAGTTAGAGGATATTTTTAGCAAAGAGAGAATAGATAGCTGTTCAAGTTATGGTTATTTCTCAGTAATAAATGTGATGACTTTTCAAGAGGTAATAGAAAAGAAAATTCCAAGAAAGATAGTAAAGGAAATATTAATTAAGCTCTACGGTGAGCCTGATAAGTGCCAGAGATTCTTAAAAAATAGACGAGACATTTATAATAACGATTAGAAATTATGATAATCGCCCAAAAAGCAAAAAAAGCCACAGCAAGTTAGAGTATTTAAAAGTTGTCTTGCTGTGGCTTTTATAGCTTTTTTAAAATAGGGCAGAGCAGTCACAGTACATTTTTTTTAGCTTTACGGAAAAGAAAAAAAGCCGATAAAGCTAAAACCAATGAACTGTAAGTTAATAATTGGCAGTTGTGGTATTATGCTTTATTGTAAAAAGCCAGTTTTAAGATGGATAAATTACATGATTAAATTATGTATTTGCATATTTAT
>JBAXMR010000133.1:0-11626 GCA_037134195.1 Paludibacter sp.
TGTAATATGTCATTCGTAGTACAGTAATATGTCATTGTGATACCTGTAATATGTCATTGTGATGCTTGTAATATGTCTTTTCGATAACTGTAATATGTCATTCGTAGTACAGTAATATGTCATTGTGATACCTGTAATATGTCTTTTCGATAACTGTAATATGTCTTTTCGATAACTGTAATATGACTTTATGATGCCTGTAATATATCCTTTCGAGTACTGCACGATAATAAGTCATGTGCTGTATTTTATCTTGTCATGTCGTGCAATTTAATAGTCAGTGCTAGCAAAACATAATGTCGTACCAGCACTTGATTCTAATGATTTACCTGAATGGAAATCTAAATCTACTTTGACACATTAGAAAATTTAAAATTAATTTCGTCCCTACGGGACTTTGTATATAGGACTTGTTTATGTTTTTACCATAATTACAGCTCTACGAGGTTAAAAAAAGTGACGTAGTCACGAAAATATGGTAAAAGCATGAATATAAATAACCCTTAAAGTCCCGTAGGGACGACATATAATTAATGTGTCAAAGTAGAACTAAATCTGAACCACCAAATATTTTGATACACTCCAGAATGCAGAAGGATCGGTAATTTTAATAGTGATTTTTTTGTCGACATCCGTTATCAGACTATAACTACTTTGAGGGTGTGACGAAAGAATCTTTATACTTCGACTATTGCTAACTATCGACGTAATACTTCGTAAATCAACCTGTGTAAATGCTTTTTTATCGAAATCATTATCCATCACTTTTTTACTCTGAAAAAGTCCACCGTTTGTAACAATCTTTGCTTCTCTGAGTTGTTTTGACGTAGCGAAGCAGTACCACACCGTATTCATATCCTTGTCCTGTCCGTTTATCTTCGAATTTTGCTGATTCATTACATTTTGCTGAATGGCAATATTTTTGCTCTGATCATTTACGGTAGTGTTCAGTTCCGTGATTTTGATATTTTTTTGTTCAAGCTCGGTTTGTAGGGTTTGAATCTGTGCCGTTTTTTCATCCATTTCGGCTTGCAGGCGTTTAATGGATTCAGTCAATTTGTAATTTGCTTTTCCATTTTTTGCTGCCAGTTTCCGTAGTTCAGCAATTTTGTCCTTATTTTTCTGAATGCCCTCTTTTATCGCAGTCATTTGAGCTGCTATAATTTCTCTTTTGTCGGTACTTTTATTTTCAACTCCTTTGAGATTAATCTTCATTTCTTTTTCATTTTGATTAATCGCAGCGAATCCGGCTTCAATATCATTCAACAGGACAAGTGATTGATTGTAATTGGAATCCAGCGTCTGCTTTAGCATGGCCAGTGAATCGCGTTGAGCTATTGCGGCTTTGTATTTTCCTGAATTCTCAACACACGATGCTGTTATAAATACAAGTGCTGCAATGACTGCATAAAATTTAATTGTTTTCATTTTTTGAGTTTAATGGTTTGTAAGTAATTAATATTAAATTCTTAAATACCTGTTCCGCCATCCATGTTTTCATGATTTTCATCACTCAAGCTATACAGGTTATTTTCCTCATCTTCACTGCCAATTGCCTCCTGAGCATCGTCGAGTTCAGAGCCGGGAACATCCAAATCACTTCCTGAAGGATCTTCTTCAAAATTCTTTTCATTGTTTACTCCCGGTTTCTCATATTCCTTGAATCCTGAAACATCTTCGGGATTAATTTCCTTTTCTTCTTTAGCCTGACTGTAAATGTCTTCACTGGCAGGATAGGTAGGATAACCGGGCAAAATAATCTTTTTTCCATTACCTTCCTGTCTGACAATCGGGTACTTGTTTGCTCCAATTTTTTCCATAATCAATCTTTTTCAAGCATTTTTTTACTATCTTCGTATTCTTCTTTCGTGATTTGTCCGGAGGCAAACCTGCTTTTCAAGATGTCAAGTGGCGAATCTTTGCGTTTTCTCTGAAAGGGTATGTCGTAGGGTAAAGCAAATATCCAGACTAACATTGAAAACCAGATAATCCACCAAATGAGATCCATTCCCCAAAAATAATTTCCGTTGTACATGATGTTTTTTTTATGTGTTTAAAATACTAAGTATATTCTATTTTTTAGAATCAATAAGTGATATTAAAGATAAGTGGAAGAATAAAATGTCTTCCACTTATCTTTGTGGTTGTATTTATAAGTAATCTACTGTCAATTCATTATCTACATTGATAACACCGGGCGCATTCCAGGCAATTCGGGAAGCTTCGTCCTTCTGATACCACGAATGAACTGTTCCGTTTAATGTAACTTTATTGTCGGTAACGCTAACACGGATATTTTTATTTTCGAGTGTCCAGTTACGTTTCAACGCATTTTCTACATCTTCCTTTTCTACAAGGTCAATCCGTTGCGATTTGATAGTTATATTATTTGCAACCCATTTTACATCAGGCAGGTTACTGGTCACTTTCTTTGCAGCTTGTTTCTGAAAATTCCAGTCAAGTTCGCCATTCAGTGTTACCCAACCATTTTCAACTTTTATCTGAATTTTGTCTTTCGGAATTTCCCAGCTCCATTTCAAGGCATTCATAACTTCAGTGGCAATTTCCTCATCACTTTTCTTCTCAGAATTGCTGCATTTTACTTTAATTTCTTCCAAAACAGCTTTTACTCCGGCCACTTTTTTAGTTGCTTCTTCGGCTTCCGATTTTTTTGCAAAAGTGTCGACTGTACCGGTGAGGGTAATCACACCATCTTTTGCAATAACACCAATTTCGGCAGCATTCAACAAAGGTTCCCATTTTATGGCATCCTGCACGTCTTTTTGCAATACTTCATTTGTTTTCATAACATCTATTATTTTAAGCTCTGAATAATTTTTCAAAGCACTTCAAAGGTCAGAATTTTTACTGTCAGGGTTGTTATATAATTCTATGAAAGAGTTATACTTTTCATAGGTTTTCAATCGGTCGAATCTTTTAAAATTTCCTTTTCTTCTGTGTAACTCCTGATATCATCAAAAAACGGGGTGCTTTCCGCCTCAACACAATTGGCAGCATACAGGTAAAGTGCTGCACTCCAGGTTTGCCAGTCTTGTCCCATTGGTTTCCCATCCTGCGCTTTAATCCATTCATTAAATCCGAACTCAACATTTCCCGAAACGGATAACTTTATAAGGTGGGTTAAAGCCACCAGTTTCTCACGGGCAAGGGTGTAACGTTTGGCAGCCACCAATGCCGCCACATAAAAACCGCAGATAAATGGCCAAATACCGCCGTTGTGATATTCGCCGGGATTATTAAACTCAGCGTATCGTGGATGCCAATCAGGATCTTCGGGATTGATATATGGAAAGAAATTAGGTGGCAAATCCACCGCCAATTCGCCCCTGTGTTGCATAGCCGCACATTCTTCTTCAATCCACGTAACCATTTCATCGGCTCGTGAAGGCGATGCAATCCCCGACAAGATTGCCAAACTGTTTCCCAACAAATCGAACCGTTCGCTGCTGTGAACTTTATACGACCAAAATGCGTAATACGGTTTGTGTTTTACTACCAATCCCTCGTGAACATGGTGATGAATCGTTCCACCCGTTATGGTAAACCGGCTCATCTCGCGATGAACGCTTTCGGCTCTTTCGTGCCTGCCAAGCAGGCGCAGGTAACTGTACACAATGGTATTGACAAACAAACCGTATCCGGTTACCCATTGCTCGTCGCGCCAGTCACTGGTAGGTTGTTGCGCCACCAGATAGCGGTCAGAGGGACTTTGATATTCCATCCATATCAATGCTTTGAGAACTGCAATACTCAGAAACTTTTCTTCACCCGTAACTTTACGGAAAATACCTACACCGAGTAAAAATAGCGGTGTGGTATCGCTCGATCCACGATCTTCTTTGTCGTGAACCAATGACGGAATATGTCCGCGCTCCGTTTGATTTTCGGCGAGTTTTTCGAGGACTTTCCGAATACTGTCCAATAACTGTTTATTCTCCGTAACTGCTATTCCCAAAATGGAAAACATCAAATCGCGTGTGTATGGTTCGGGATAACCCCAACCTGCTGTACGTGGAAGTCCCATAAAGGGTCCATGAGCATTATGCAGCAACACTTCGAGTGCAACTTCTTTGGCCCGTTCAATTTCGTGTAAATCAGTCTTTTTCATTTTTTTTTGGGTTTCGCGATTTCCAAATCGCGCATTAAATACTATTTCCGCGATTTGGAATTACTCGCTTCGCTCATGACCGCTGGTTCGCAAAACCAGTTAAATCATTTCTTCTTCTTTTCGCCTTCAGCCATATCAAAAGCTATTGCAATGGCTTGCTTCTGAGCTTTCTTGTTCGATACGGGAGTTGATGTTCCTATCTTACCGGTTTGGTGATAACTGTGCATGATTTCTTCAATGTTTTCAGAAATCACTTTCTTTGATTTTCCTTTTTTGAGTGGCATGGTATTTATTTTTCTTACTATGAACTATGAACTATGAACTATAAACTATGAATTATAAATTAATTTATTCCCAGCCGTTCACTGATTATCTGTACAAATTTTCGGGCAACCACACGGTAATCGAAATTCTCCACAACCCTTTCACGTCCGGCTTTTCCCATTTTATCGCGCAGTTCTTCATCATTCATCAAAACCATCATATATTTTGCAATGTCTTGCACATTAGCACGGTAATCTACTGTTCGTGGAGTATCGAAAATAACCCGGTGTTTTTCTTCAAATCCCGATTCGCCGCCAAGCATCACTTCATTTACGACAATCTTTCTTGCCACTTCAGCCAGAAAAGCAGTTTTGCCATGTACCATTGTATCAAGCATTCCCATCGCTTTAATACTCAAAACCGGCTTACCGCAGGCATTAGCTTCCACTTGTGGCATCCCAAAACCTTCAAGTCGAGAAGGCGCAGCATAAATATCGCAGGCACCAATAAGATAAGGCATAAAATCGCGCGAAATGGTATTCGTGGCATACGTCACATTTTTTTCAATTCCCAAATGAGTTGCCATTTCCAAATCGGCCAGATTTTGAAGTTTCGTTCGTGGTTGAGGCCAAACTTTACATACATATTTCCAGTCGGGAGCACGGTTATCGATGATGGCTAATGCCTGCATTACTTCCTGTGCACCTTTTGATGCAGCATCGCCGCCCACTGTCAGAATCATTAACTGGTCGGGCGATATACCCAACGATTCGCGAACAGCCTGTATCTTAGGATCATTTTTGCTGAATGGGTGGAATGAATCGGTATTGCAACCAACAGGCAAAACTTCAATTTTATCGCCATTTATTCCGTCGCGTACGTACATTTCTTTCACCCAGTTGGAAGTTACCAAAATCAGCGGCAATTCGTTCAGCACTTCCTGATAATTGGCGATATAACCATCGGCAACAAGCCATGGGACAGCCTGAACACCGTATCGTTGAGGGTGGAGTACCAATTGAGGTGTATGTCCCCAATATCCAACACCAACTACCACATCGGGTTCAAACCAGCGATAATACCATTCCTTCTCCTGAGCCGATTCAAAGTGAACAGCATGGGCATCAACACCCATTTCCAATAATCCACGATAAAGTAAATCACCTTGTGTGGCAAGTCCACCCGGCGAAGGCGGATAATCATATAAAACTAATACTTTCATCTGTATTTATCTTTTAATTGTTATTTTGAACTACTTAATAACTTGAAAATGGATAATTTGGACATCTTTACATCGCCATTCAGATGATGTGAAGATTGTTGGGCATCGTATGCACTGTTGAACTTCCAGAATGCTTCCGAAGTAGGTGTGGTTTCAGCTTCCCAACTGTCTTTATCAAAGCCATAGGTTTCTGTAATGATTTTGTATTTTCTCGACCAGATTTGGTCAGGTAAGGGTTCAACCATACTGGCAGCTTCAACTGCCTGAGGAAAGTAAACTTTATTACCATCTTCATAAGCAAAAGTCCAGAGCTCTTTGCAGGAAATATTACCTTTGTGCCAAAGTGTAACTACGGCCTTATTTATTTCTTCGTGACGCAAATGACGCGTATATTCACCGGTGGAATTATGAGTCATTATCAGATCGAAGTGAGTTGCCGGCAGTAATCGCAAAATTTCTTGTTCCACTGTTTTTTCATTCAAAGGCTTTTGTTCGGGACCATCATCCAAATTGCCCATAACACCTTTGGCTTTCAATATCTTCAAGGTTTCATAAAATCGGGTAGCCCGCTCTGTATCGTTTGCTCTACAAAGACAGACAATATACCAATTGTGATCAGGGTGACTCAAAATTGTCCCTCCTGCCCATAAAGTTTCATCATCGGGATGTGCCACAATGACAGCTATTGATTTCGGGATTTTACTGTTCATCGCTGTATTTTTCTACGGTTAAACGTGCCATAAGGTAACTCACTGTCGATTCAGCTCCCTGATTCAGATTCACATGTGTTTCTTCCATTCCATCGTAACAGCCTCCTGTGCAGGGATTGTATACAATTTGTTGCAAGCGGTTATCACCCAGAAACCAGTTGAAACCAGTATGAAGTTTTTTTAGATAATCTTCATCATGAAAAACATCGTAAAACATTCCGAGTGTCATAATTGTATAGGCTACATCAATAGGTTGTTCGCCAAAATGACCCCGCTCCTGCCCTTTTTGAAACCAGCTCCGGTTAGAAATGATATTAATGCCTTTTTCATTATAGGTGTGCGAAAGCAGGAAATTGAATGACGACAAGGCAATATCTTTATACGTTGTATCGTTGGTCATTAACCAGGCACAAAGCATGGCTTCGGGCAATATACTGTTCCCATAGGTAAGATAACCCTCGAACCATTCCCAGTTTGCGCCCGATTCATGTTTGTACATTTGTACCATCCGGTTGGCAAAGGTTTTTACCAGTTCTATATTTTCGTTGGACTTTGCCACTTTATTGTAGTAGAAAATTCCTTTGACAATAAAAGCCATTGTCCTTGTTGAAGTCACATTATGTACACTTTTCAGTGCTCTCTGAAGGGTGGATTCTGCTTCGAGGGCAATTTCTTTTGGTAGCATATTTCGCATTGTGACCAAATAACCCAGTGCCCATATTGCTCTTCCGTTTGAATCATCCAGGTTCTCGCCCTTGTTTTGTTTTGTAAACTCGTTATTCCTGTCAACATAGTTTAAAAAACTTCCATCATTTTGTTGACAAAAACGAATAAAATTGAGGTATGTAGCAATGTCAGTCAGATGTTTTTTATCACTCGTTGATTTCAGCAGCATACAAGTAGCAACCAATGCCCGGGCATTGTCATCGAGGGTATAGCCGGAATTCAAATCGGGTTGGTTTATTTTTGAAAACTGAATGATACCCATATCGGTTGTCATGGCTTTCAAATGATTCAGATTTATAGCTGGAAGATTAAACCTGATTTTGATTTTCTCAGGAGCTATTTTCTGAATCAACATGGCATGATTTACCGCAGAATTCTCCCACGCTGTGGAAACTATTTTCTGTAACGTATTGGAAATAATACTTTTACGCAAGCCCTTATCGTTTAATAAGCGAATAACACCTTCGGCTAACTGACCTGAATTTCGAAAATCGAATATGATGCCGGTATCTTCGGTCAGCACTTCTTTGGCATGGGGTATAGGTGTGGAAATAATGGGGCAACCGCAACTCATGGCATATACAAACGTTCCACTTACAGCCTGATTAGGATCATTGGTAGTAAAGACATAAATATCAGTCAATTGCAGATATTCCAGCAATTCGGGTAAATCGAGGTATTTATTGATAAACCTGACATTATCATGAATTCCAAGTTCTTTTACCTTTAATTCAAGGCTGTCACGGTATTTTTCATTTTCATTTTTCACAACTTCCGGATGTGTTTTTCCTATTATCAGAAACATCACATTCGGAATTTGTTTCACTATTGCCGGTAAGGCATCTAATGTAGTTTCTATGCTTTTTCCTGAACTTAATAAACCAAAAGTAGTCAGTACTTTTTTGCCTGTCAACCCGTATTTATCTTTCAGAAATTTCTCACTCAAATGGGGTACAAGATGCGTTCCGTGAGGAATAATCGTTATTTTATGAGCACTAATGCCGTATTCATTTATTAAAATATCAGCTGATGTTTTGGTCATAACAATAATTGACTTACAAGCCGATGCAATATTCTTAATTTCAGATTTCAGATGTTCATTCGGCTTTGGCAACACCGTATGAAATACGATTATTACAGGCTTAGTTAGCTCATATAACATTTGCTGAAAAGCTACTTTCTTTTCTCTAAAAAAGCCAAACTCATGCTGTATTAAAACCATTTGAATTTGATTATCCAGGTTTATTTTTTTAGCCATATCCAAAAAGCTTGTAACCTGAGTTGTATCCAGCTTCCATTTCACCTCGGAAGGATAAACAAAATCTGATTTGCCACATTCTAACGCACAAACTTTAATGCTGAATGAATCGCTGAACTTGTTATTTAACGCTTTAATCAAATCCTGCGAATAAGTGGCAATACCACATTCGCGGGGCGGATACGAGCTTATCACCAGAATTTCTGCAAGTCGGGGTTGATAATGTTCCGTATAGGGTTTTGATCTTCCGGGTGCTGTTCGTGGATAAACTGTATTGTCATAACCAGAAATAATTTGCTGACTTAGCATTTTATCATTTTCCTGAGAATCTATGTTATTTTTCATCTTTCTTCGTTTTAGGTGGTTTCTTCGTTTTAGGTGTTACCTTCATTACATTAGAAGCAACTTTCAACTTTATGGGTAATTGTGATTTTATTTCATTGATAGTGTCAATGTTATTCTCTACAATCTTTATATTTGTCAACAATTCAGCTATTAAAGCTGAAAAGTTTAATGAAATACAAGCAATATGTGAATCCGCAGCACCATAATAAATAAATAATGTGTCACCAAATAAAGCTGTACCGGTAGGGAAAACCACGTTATTCACATCTCCTTCTTTCTCCCATTCTAATTCAGGTGAAAACAATGGATAAGTCAAACGGGCAACTTCCTTTCGGGGATCGTCCAAATCAAGCAAAACGGCAGCACAGGCCGAATAAATCAGACCCTCATTTGTATCCTGCACGCCATGATATATTAATAACCAGCCATGTTCAGTTTCAATAGGCGGACAACCACTTCCAATATAATCCGATTCATGTTCGTAAATAGGATCCATTACAATGTGATCCTGAAAATTATGAAAATATTCATCCCAAAACTCCGGTGTAAGATCTTTCAAATCCGGAACAGAAACAAGCTGAATACCGGGTCGGATGCGATGAAGAAATACCAAATTTCCATTAATTCTTCGGGGAAAGAAAACCACATTTTTATCCCACAATAGTATTTTTTCTTCTGGATCAGCTTCCTGATAATAGAATTTATGATTGTGGTAGTAATTTTCATTTACTTTGCCGGCAGATTCTACCAGAAAAACAAAATGTGCATACGACATATGAGGTACAATTATTCCCTGCTTCTCAAAATGGACTAAATCTTTTGAGGTGGCAAGCGCACCTCGGGCATTTACTCCATCATAACCGGTGTACGACATATAATAAGTATCATCAATTTTTACAATTCGCGGATCTTCAACACCCTGCGATTCATAATCAAATTCGGAAGTTATGAATGGAATTTCCCACCGTTCAGCAATACTTAATGGACCATCCAACCTGCAATAACCAATCGTGGATCGATTCCAAAGTTGAACTGCCCTATAAAAAATATGAACACTATCGCCTTCGCGAATTACGGCCGGATTCAAAACAGCTTCATTTTCGAATTCAAATTTGGTTTTAGACAACAGTATGCCTTCTCTTTTTACTTTAATCATGATGGGGTTTTTATTTAGGGTTTGGTAAGTTATGGGTTAATTTTAGCCCCCTAACCCCCGAAGGGGGAATAGAGAGAAGTTACTTTCTAATATTAATTTATCTAATGTAATCCTCTTCGCAAACCTCTCTTAAAGTCCCCCAACGGAGGATTTAGGGGGCTTTCTTTTTAGTTTTATTAATGGCGGCATGGTATCTCCCAAAAGAAATCCCCAGGGTTTCATCGTTTCGATATGGTCAAAAATAACTTTGATAATCGCCAGCAACGGAATAGAAAGAAACATCCCTGAAATTCCCCAAAGTGCATTACCAACCAATACCACAATGATGGAGAATAAAGCATTTATTTTTACTTTCGAAGCCACGATTTTGGGGACAATGAAATTATTATCAATCAGCTGAATAAAGGTGTGAACCCCAAAAACATATAAGACAAACCATGCGGACGATTTAGTTACCAATGCCACCATCATAAACAGCCCGACGGCTACAATGCCGCCAATGTAAGGTATCAGATTAAGTAAAGCACCTAACACACCAAGTATGATGGCATACTCTATTCCGAGCAACAAAAGTCCAAGAGCATTTAACGCTCCCACAATGACAGCTTCGATAATTAAACCCACCAGATAATGCTGTACAACCGATTTTGTCTCGGCAACAATAGCACTAATCTGAACCTGATGTTCCTCGTTGAACAAGCGGTGAATAAATTCTATCAACAGCGGTTGATAGTAAAGAATGACAAAAGTATAAACCGGAACCAGTACCAGTGCTGCAATGATACTGCCCAGACTCACAATGGTTTGTCCAACGAATGTTCCATCAAAATTCATGAAATCATGTTCGGTTTTGGCAAGCCATACGTGAATGAGTGAAGGTCGGATATTAAAATAATGGGAGGCTGATTTTATTGTTTGGTTGGTGATTTCGCCAAACTTTTTTACAAATATTGGCCACGAATCGCTAAATCCGACAGCCTGATTGTACAATAATTCACTGACACCTATTATGATAATAACTGTGAGAAGGAGAGTAATAATGATGGCAGCAATTCTATTTATTTTGCGTCGAACAAAGAAGTTGACAACCGGATGAAGTAAAATACCAATAATAAAAGCAAAAATAAGCGGAACAATAATGCCCTGTGCAACATACAGTATGGCGAGCAGGGCAGACAGACCAACAAAGAAGATGCCGGCCTTAGTAGAAAAGGGCAATATGGATTTCCTGAAAATCACTTTTGCTCGTTTTTATGAAAGATTTTTGCTATGATTAACTGACCGTAATTCTTAAGTACATCGGAATGTTGAGCCACCAGGTTAGTGACACCAAATTGCACCAATGACCCCATTATTTTTCTAAACAGATTGTGCGAAGTTCCAACAGCTATTTTTTTAGAAACATATCCGCTAACCAAGCCCATTACTCCACCCAGCATATTTTCAATCAAATAAGGTGAGGAAGTTATTTCGGCCAGGGTATTTTTGATTAAACTAATAGGCTTGAGACTTTCGTAAACAATAAAAAACTCTTCCTTCAATAACTGACCCTGAACATTCAGTTCAAATTGTTTCTCGCTTATAGCTAATTTCAGTTCGGCAGCACAGCTTATATTTTCCATTGTGTCTTTTTTTTAATTATAAATTGTCAATTGTCAATTATCAATTATCAATTAACTCTTCTTCAGTAATTGCTTAATCATATAGTCATAAAAAACTCTCTTAATCCACTTGGACAGAAATACACGAAGAACAAATGCAACTAAGGGCTTGTGAAAATATAATCTGAACATTTATCAATTCATTGCCTCTTAGA
>JBAXMR010000134.1:0-11515 GCA_037134195.1 Paludibacter sp.
TATCACGTACGGTTCTGTGAGAGGGATGGGGTGGAATTCCCTGTTCCTACTCAACCGTAATTTCGTGATGTTGGTTCGGCGTATGGCTCTTCTGCCTACGTTGTGCTAAAAGCAAAACTCCGCTTTGCATATTAAATATTTAATCGGCTGAATTTAGCTACGCTGACCGTTGGTTCAGAAATGAATTTCAGCCGATTATATTTTTTACTAAACTAATGATTCAATCAAAAATAAAATTTATTCGTGTATAAGTTTCGTTATATGTAAACCATTATTTATCTTTGTAGTCTAATTATTTGCAGAAATGACTAAACTATTTGAAATCATATTTTTAGAAGAAGCTTATGATTTCCTGAAAAGCATTGACAAAAAGCATTATGAGAAAATACTTTATAACATTCGTAAATCACAGGTGGAGAATAATCCGGAACTTTTCAAAAAGATAAACGATGAAGTGTGGGAATTCAGAACGCTTTATCAGGGATTACAATACCGCTTACTAGCCTTTTGGGATAAAACAGACAAATCAAATACCCTGGTTATATCCACACACGGTTTTATTAAGAAGAGAAGTAAAGTTCCAGATTCCGAAATACAAAAAGCAATTCAAATAAGAAACAAATACTTTAACGAAAAAACAAAATGAAACGAACTTGACAAAATTTAATCAATTTTGACCCGTAGGGACATGATTAAATTTTGTTTTGTGAGTTCCATCTGACAACTAAAATAAAAATAATAAAAAGATGAAAACTTACACTTTAGATGAGGTTCAAGATAAGCTGATTGGAACTCTCGGTACACCAAATCGTGACCGGTTTGAATACGAACTACAGTTAGAAATGATTGGTGCAGCCATTAAACAAACTCGAAAAGAAAGACATTTAACGCAAGAGGAGCTTGGTAAACTGATTGGGGTAAAAAAAGCACAAATATCACGTATCGAAAACAATACCAGCAATGTAACTTTCGATACCATGTTCCGTGTTTTTACCGCTTTAAAAGCAAAAGTTACATTTCAAGTAGATTTACCTAACATAAATATCAGCTTGGGAAAGTAGTGTGTTAATGATGTATGTTGAGCGCAAACCCTGCCATGGGGTTATAATAATTAGTTAATCAAATTTTAGCATTGTTTGTTGGCAACCAACGATCAGCGCAGCTAATTTATTACCAATCCCAACATTTGTATTCTTTCTCTATAGCAATCTCGTGATGTAATCCATTCTATTATAATCAGATGTAAATGATGTTATTATGCAATGCTAATTAATCATTCCCTTAGTACTCGGCAATTCGTACTGATAAATATCACGCTTTACCGCCATTTTTATGGATTTAGCCAATGCTTTGAAAATACCTTCGAGTTTGTGGTGTTCGTTACTGCCTTCCGCTTTGATATTCAGATTCATACGGGCAGCATCGCTCAGCGATTTGAAGAAATGATAAATCATTTCGGTAGGTAAATCACCAACATATTCGCGTTTGAATTCAGCATCGAAAACTAACCAGGCACGACCTCCAAAATCCAATGCAACTGAACACAAACAGTCATCCATCGGGAGGTAAAAACCGTAACGCTCAATGCCACGTTTATTGCCCAGTGCTTTGCTTAATGCTTCACCCAATGCAATGGCAGTATCTTCAATCGTGTGGTGTTCGTCTACTTCCAAATCACCTTTCACGTTGATAGTCAGGTCAGATCCGGAATGTTTGCCGATTTGCTCCAGCATGTGGTCGAAGAATTTCAAACCTGTATCAATCTTGCATTTACCCGAACCATCCAGATTCAGTTCAATAAAAATATCAGTTTCTTTGGTGGTACGTTTCACAGTGGCTGTACGTTCTCCCGCAAACAGAAATTCAGTAATCGCATTCCAACTGGTAGTTTGCAGTGCACAATATTCAGACAATCCCTTTTGCGAAAGTATCTCAGTATCATCACTTAGAAAAATGGCTTTACAACCCAGATTCTTAGCCAGTTCCACATCGGTAATCCTGTCGCCGATTACAAAAGAACCGGCAAGATCGTATGCTTCAGAAAAAAACTCAGTCAACATAGCTGTTCCCGGTTTGCGGGTTGGCAGGTTATCTTCGGGGAACGATTTATCAATAAATATCTTGTCGAAAGTTATATCTTCGTTAGCCAATGTTTGCAGAAATTTAGCCTGAACCGCATCGAAATTCTCCTGAGGATAAACGTCAGTTCCAAGTCCATCCTGATTGGTTACCATTGTCCACTCAAAATCAAGTTTTTGTCGGATAAAGTGCAGGTTTCGGATTACGCCGGGCAGGAATTCCATTTGCGCCAGTGTGTCAACCTGATAGGTTACTGGTGGTTCGGCAATAATAGTTCCATCGCGGTCGATGAAAAGTACTTTCTTTTTAGCGATTTCAGACATGATACTGTTATTTACAATTTAATCATTTACGATTTACGATTGCAAATCAATGCTTTATCGTGATTTGAATTGAAGGTTCAAAGATACAAAATTAATTTTCAATGATAAACACTCAAAATAAATTGAAGTCAGAGTCGGAACTGCAATATCCCGAACCAACTAACTGAAAAACCAATTAGCTATTCAATTTAATTCCAGCTTTAAAAATCGTCCCGTTTCGCTGGTTTTATGCCGGGCTACTTCCTGCGGAGTACCTGTGCAAATCACTTTTCCACCTGCTGCGCCACCTTCGGGACCAATGTCGATAATATGGTCGGCAACTTTTATCACATCCATGTTGTGTTCAATGATAATTACCGTATTCCCTTTATTTACCAGTCGGTTAAGCACACCAAGCAGCACGCGTATGTCTTCAAAATGCAGTCCTGTAGTTGGTTCATCGAGGATATAAAGTGTTTTTCCGGTATCCCGTTTTGAAAGTTCGGTGGCTAATTTTACGCGCTGACTTTCACCACCGGAGAGCGTGGTACTCGATTGACCGAGTTTGATATATCCCAGACCCACATCCTGCATGGTTTTAATTCTGTTCAAAATAGATGGCTGATTTTCAAAGAAATCTACCGCCTGATCGATGGTCATAGCAAGCACATCGGCAATCGATTTTCCTTTAAAGCGAACTTCCAGTGTTTCACGGTTATAGCGTTTGCCATCACACACTTCGCATGGCACATACACATCGGGCAGGAAATTCATTTCAATGGTTTTGTAACCATTTCCACCACAGGTTTCGCAACGACCGCCGGCAGTATTGAATGAGAAACGCCCCGGTTTGTACCCGCGGATTTTAGCTTCGGGTAAAGTCACGTACACGTTTCGGATGTCAGAGAAAACTCCCGTATACGTAGCCGGATTGGAGCGTGGTGTGCGGCCAATTGGCGACTGATCCACTTCCACTACTTTGTCGATATGTTCCAGTCCTTCAATACTTTTATATTCTAACGGATCTTGCAACGAGCGATAAAAACTTTGACTCAGAATGGGTTGCAAGGTTTCGTTTATCAGCGTTGATTTTCCGCTGCCCGATACACCAGTGACACATATCATTTTGCCAAGTGGAAAAGTGACATCAATACTTTTAAGATTATTGCCTTTCGCACCTTTAATGGTGATACTTTGTCCGTTTCCGGGGCGAATTTTAGCCGGAATTTCTATTTTCTTTGTACCATTCAGATATTCGGATGTCAACGTGTTGGCTTTAAGCATTTCGGCAGGTGTTCCAGCAAAAACCACTTCACCACCATGAAGTCCGGCGTGAGGACCTAGGTCAACCACATAGTCGGCAGCCAGCATCATGTCTTTGTCGTGTTCTACCACGATGACCGAGTTGCCTGTATCACGCAGTTGTTTGAGTGAGCGAATAAGGCGTTCATTATCACGCTGATGCAAACCAATACTCGGTTCATCGAGAATGTACAGCACATTCACAAGCTGTGAACCGATTTGTGTTGCCAATCGGATGCGCTGACTCTCGCCACCCGAAAGTGACTGAGAACTGCGGTTTAGCGACAGATAATTCAACCCCACATCAAGCAAAAACTGCAAGCGTGTACGGATTTCCTTCAGAATTTCGGCAGCGATAGTTTTCTGTTTTTCAGACAAAAACGGTTCAACTTTACCCAACCAATTAGAAAGTTCCGAAATATCCATTGCCGACAATTCGGAAATGTTTTTATCGTGAATGCGGAAATGCAATGCTTCTTTTTTGAGTTTTGCCCCGTTACAATCCGGACATTTAATTTCTTTTGAATACTGATTAGCCCATTTTTGTTCGGTAGCAGATGCACTTGTTTCCGACTGCATTTCGATGTATTTTAGAATGCCGTCGTAATTTAGGAAATAATTTGTGCCAATTGCCTGATTTTTAACGTTCAATCGCTCTTCAGTGCCGTTCATTATCTCGTCCATTGCCTCTTCGGGAATTTCAGAAACAGGTGTTTTCAGCGAACAGCCGTATTTTTCGAGAATGGCTTCAATTTGCCAGAAAATGGTGGTTTGTTTGTGTTTGCCAAGTGGAGCAATTGCTCCGTTGTAAATATTTAGACTACGGTCGGGCACAATCTTATCCATGTCAATCCGGTTCACAAATCCCAATCCCTTACACTTGTGACATGCACCATGGGGTGAGTTGAATGAAAAATTATGTGGTGCAGGTTCGTCGTACGAAATGCCACTTGTCGGACACATCAACATTTTGCTGAAATAGCGGGCTTCATCCGTATCTTTTTCCAGTATCATCACAATTCCATTGCCCTGTTGCATTGCCTTTTGCATGGATTGTTTCAGGCGTTGACGGTCTTTTTCCGACACCAGCAGTTTATCTATTACAACTTCAATATCGTGATTTTTATAACGATCTACTTTCAAACCGTGTGTGGCTTCCTTGATATCTCCATCAATACGAACATTCAGGTAGCCTTTCTTACGAATCTGCTCAAATAATTCCTTGTAATGTCCTTTTCGACCACGAACCAACGGTGCCAGAAGGAAAGTTTTTTTGCCTTCGTAATCTTTCAGTATCAAATCTACAATCTGATCTTCTGAGTATTTTACCATTTGTTCTCCAGTAACATAGGAATAAGCCACACCCGCACGGGCAAAAAGCAATCGTAAAAAATCGTAAATTTCAGTGGTTGTTCCTACCGTTGAACGAGGGTTTTTATTGGTGGTTTTCTGCTCTATTGAGATAACCGGGCTGAGTCCGGTTATTTTATCCACGTCGGGGCGTTCCATATTGCCCAAAAAGCTGCGTGCGTAAGCCGAAAAAGTTTCGATATAACGCCGCTGACCTTCAGCAAAAATAGTATCGAAGGCCAATGAAGATTTTCCGCTGCCACTCAGACCGGTAATTACCGTCAGGGCATTGCGTGGAATAGAAACATCAATATTTTTTAGATTGTGGACGCGTGCGCCAATCACTTCTACATACTCTGAAGCATCGAGGGATTGTATATCGGAATTTGTTATCAAAACGGTCATTTTTTTAGAACTTGCAAAGATACGAATTACTAAACGAGTTGACAAGTGAAATGGTTCGGGTAAAATACAAAAAACCGGAAACATTTCTTGTTTTTGGTAAAGTAAAGTTTTGATTTTTCAAGAATATTATATCTAACTATCCGACGCTATTTTAAAGCACCACAACTTTACCTCTAACAATTAAAAGCACTAATATTATTTTATATTTAAACAATCAATTTCTTTGCATATCATATTTCTGTACCATATAGAAAGGGTTGTTAAGATTGCAATAAACAATTTAGCCCTTGTGTTCGTTACAAATAATGGATAGAAAGATTAAGTAATGTGTAATCTTTCATAGTTCTATTAACCGAATAATAATCAAACATCAACACAATCTATTATATGAATCCAAAAGTTGATAAATTTTTAAGCAGATCAGAAAAATGGCAGGAAGAAATGGAAAAATTAAGAGCGATTGTTCTTGATTGCCAATTGTACGAAGATTTGAAATGGGGCGTTCCCTGTTACACCTTTCAGAACACGAATGTGGTATTGATTCATGCATTTAAAGAATACTGTGCATTCTTGTTTTTCAAAGGATCTTTATTAAATGATTCGCATGGCATTTTAGTTCAACAAACTGAAAACGTACAGGCAGGCAGGCAAATCAGGTTTAGCAATGTACACGAAATAGTTGAAAAGCAGGACATCCTGAAAGCATACATTTATGATGCGATTGAACTGGAAAAAGCAGGACTGAAAGTGGAATTTAAGAAGACCACCGAATATAATATTCCGGAAGAATTCAAACAAAAGTTAGATGATTTTCCTGCCTTGAAAACAGCTTTTGAAGCTCTTACCCCAGGTCGACAACGTGCTTATTTATTTTATTTTTCGCAGCCCAAACAATCCAAAACCCGTGAGTCGAGAATTGAGATATTAATACCAAAAATTCTCAACGGCAAGGGATTAAACGATTAGTTGTAATTGCATTAATTCTCTACCCAGCACAATATCAATTGTTTTTATACCTTTTGAAATTTATCTAGGATAAGTATTTATCTTTGCGTAATTTTACTTGATTGTTATAAGTCAAAATATAATCATTCAAAGCTAATACCAATTCGCAAATTTACAAAATGATAATTCAACATGGTTTTTAATTCAATTAATTTTGCTATATTTTTACCTTTAGTATTTTTTCTTTATTGGTTTGTTGCAAAAGGAAACCTTAAATTTCAGAATGTACTGCTTATTGTTTCAAGCTATTTCTTTTATGCTTGCTGGGACTGGAGATTCTTATTTTTGCTTATCTTCTCTACTTTACTCGACTTTTTTACCGGAATAAAAATATATGAAGCTACCACACAAAAAAAGCGTTTGATTTGGCTATGGCTAAGCATATCAGTCAACCTGGGCTTTCTGGGAGTTTTTAAATACTATAATTTTTTTGCAGGCTCATTTGCCGATGGATTATCTCTTCTGGGAATTCATTCCAACTTTGGAACTCTACAGGTTATTTTACCGGTGGGTATTTCATTCTATACTTTCCATGGTTTATCGTATGTTATCGATTTGTATAAAAACAAGATTAAGCCCGAACGTAGTTTTATCAACTATTCGCTTTTCGTCAGTTTTTTTCCTTTACTTGTAGCCGGTCCCATTGAACGAGCAACACATCTACTGCCACAGATAATTAAAAAGAGAGAATTTGATTACAACAAAGCGGTAGATGGATTGAAACAAATCCTGTGGGGATTGTTTAAAAAGATAGTCATTGCCGATAACTGTGCCGGATATGCCAACAATATTTTCAATAATTACAATCATTACTCAGGAAGTACGCTCGCAATAGGGGCATTGTTCTTTACCTTCCAGATTTATTGCGACTTCTCGGGATATTCCGATATTGCACTTGGTACAGCCCGCCTATTCGGCATTGACTTGTTACGAAATTTTGCCTTTCCGTATTTTTCCAGAGATATTGCCGAATTTTGGAGGCGATGGCACATTTCATTATCCTCATGGTTCAGAGACTATCTTTATATTCCGTTGGGAGGTAGCAAAGGCGGTTCATGGATGAAGGTAAGAAACACATTTATCATTTTTCTTGTAAGTGGTTTTTGGCATGGAGCAAACTGGACATTTATTGTTTGGGGTTTTCTGAATGCACTGTACATTATGCCTTCTATTCTGGCAAATACACACCGGAATAATCTTAATATTGTTGCTCAGGGAAGGTACTTGCCCACTTCAAAAGAGTTTATAGGCATGATTACAACTTTTGGATTAACTGTTTTTGCATGGATATTTTTCAGAGCAACGGATGTTTCGCAGGCAATCAGCTATATATCCGGCATTTTCTCTGTCAGCTTTTTTACCATTCCATGCTTTACAGGAATTGAGAAAACGCTGCCACTTGGTATACTGACTGCTGCTTTTATTCTCATTGAATGGTTTGGGCGTGAACACCAATATGCACTGGCCAAATTAGGTGATAATTGGTACAGACCTGTAAAGTGGGTCTTGTACTATGTCCTGATATTATCCATTTATATTTTTGCCGGTTCGGAACAACAGTTCATCTATTTTCAGTTTTAAGGATGAAGAGGTTTCTGTATAAAATAACGCTGTTTTTTATTCCTGTTCTGCTGTACCTGATTATGGAAGCACTATTAACTGCAACTACCTTTACATTTCGCACCTGGGAAGGGCTTTTGTTCAGGTATAATATTTTCTCGTATGCACCTTTTTATCCAAATAAAAAAATTACAACTTACTCGGTGGGCGATTTATGCCATCATACCAATAAAGCCGTTCTAAAATACGAAAGCTGGATTACGGATAAATTAGGATACCGAAATGATGAATTTATTGAACAGCCTGATATTTTATTTATTGGCGACTCATTTGTTGCCGGTAGTAGTCTCAGTCAGGATGAAACTATTTTCAACCGATTAAAATCAAAACTTAATAACCGAAAAAAGGTTTATAATATTGCCCCATGTGCTTTTTCTAAGTTTATTTACTACCTGAAAGCCGGTATAATTAAGAAACCAAAACTAATTATTTTCTCGGGAGTTGAACGAAATGTACCGGTTTCTATATCTTCATTCAACGAATATAAAATCAGAACGTTGGGGATAAATGTGCTGAAGATTGGAGAAATGAATATGTACATTGATAAAGCATTAAAACTTTATTCACTTAACTGGCTTCAGGCACGGGTACGTGGATTCAAAGGCGAAGGGATTCCTGCAGCGGGTGATTCCTCTATGTATTTTGAACAGGGGAAAACACAAAATCATAACCCCAAGGATTTATCGATAACTGTTTCTGTTATAAAATCGTATAAAGATTTTTGTGATAAGCAGGGCATTCGGTTCATTTTTATGCCTATGCCCGACAAAGAAACTGTCTACTATGAATTAGTTCCCTTCAGCAAACAGCCCGAATACTTATTTCGGTTGGATTCATTGCTAAGACTGGAAAATATTGAAACAATTAATACATTAGGAATTTATAATAATTACCGTAAAACATATAAAAGTTTTCTTTATCATACCGATGACACGCACTGGAACGTAAAAGCCACAGATTTAATTGCAACCGAAATTGCAAAACAACTTAGCCAGTGGAACTAATATTTACTTTTTACCAAGAGATTAATACTTCAAAGTTGCATTTGTATTTAATTAAAAAGTAGCTGAAATGATCCTAAAAAGTCAAATTTCGGATGATATAAAAATGGAACTCGATTCTGAAAAAATATATGCCTAAGGTCGCGGTATACGAATTGATATTAAAAAAACTGTTTTAAAAGATATTAGAGAACTTATAGACATTAAACTTAAAAAACAGGCAGTATTATATTTACAGAAATAGATGAAAAAAAAATATACAATTGTTTTTCTATGTGCATTTTTAAATGTGACACTTTCGCAAACTCATATTATTTATGGCAATAATCCACTGGCGGGGCACTATACACCTGTAAATGGTATAAATCTGTATTACGAAACTTATGGAAAGGGAAAACCATTGGTTATGTTGCACGGTAATGGCGGATCGATTGAAGCATTTAAGTATCAGATCCCGTTCTTTGAGAAATATTTTAAGGTAATTGCTGTCGATAGCAGGCTTCATGGAAAATCGGGAGGGCAGGTTGATACACTTTCGTACGAGATGATGGCGGCTGATTTTGCCGTATTACTTGATTATTTACACATCGATTCAACCTATGTGCTTGGTTGGAGTGATGGTGGAATTGATGGACTTTTATTAGCAATGAATTTTCCTCATAAGGTAAAGAAACTAGCTGTCACAGGAGCTAATACTGTGCCTGATAGTACTGCAATGTATCCATCAGACATTAATGAAATGAGAAAAACCATGCTAAATCCGAATGTATCCATCAAAGAGAGAACATTAAATTGTATGATGGTTAATCAACCACAGATTCCATTTTCAGAACTTGCGAAAATTAAATGTCCGGTTTTAGTTATGGCAGGAGATAAAGACATGATAAGACCTGAACATACATTAAAAATATATCAGTCTTTACTTTTTGGTTCGTTGTGTATTTTTCCTGATTCATACCATAATGTATGCCAACAACATCCTGAGTTATTTAATCAAACTGTATTGACTTTTTTTGAAAATAAGCAGGAAAAGGAAAATAATAACATCATAAAAATCATTACGGGTTGAAGCCTGTCTCTACGAAATGATTGTTATTTCAAATTCGATTTATTGAAAACAGATGCTGGAATTGACACGTCCATTTGAATATCCTCAATAACCATTTTCGTTCCCTTACCGTCTTTCAGCACATCTTTATACACAAACGTAGTAGGATACCACCGATTCTGGATTTTCTTCACATTGCTGAAAGTGATTCGTTTCAACAGCTTACCGCTTTTGGCAAACATTTCTACCTGCAGCGGTACATACCGTTCTGTGTCCACCCACATTTTTTGCGAAGCGTAATTCACATCGCTTACTATGGCTGTCAGATTTACCACCCAGCATTTACGGCCTTCGACAGTTTCTTCTCCGTTCACATCTGCTTTGTATTGTTCCAACAATGGTCGGTCAGTCATCATATCCTCATATGACATATCGCTGCCCATCACCGATTGTCGCAACATGTGACCAGAAATCTGAATCACCCGGTCGGTTGAGGGCGAATAAATCCATAACTGATTGTCGAGTTTCAGCATCTTTGTACCTTTTTCGCGTGCCGGAGTAAGGTATTCGGTAAACGCTTTATCAGTGCCTAAACTCCACGATTTCGATTCCATAGTTCTTGTTCCACGGGCAGAACTAATTTCCATTCGGGATGTTAGAATGCGTGATTTAGCCGACATATTGTTATCCACTTTGTCTAGAATTGATTTTCCGGTGGGATATTGAGCAAAAGCTGTTGTTGCTGCGCCGATTATCATCGATAATAAAAATAGTTTCTTCATCTTTTAAATGGTAAATTGTAAATGATTAAATTGTAAATCGTGTTTTACGTCCAATTCCTTAAAAAAATTGCGGTCTACCGTTTTTAACGTAACGATACAAAAACACATAATAGAAGAAAGGTGTATCGTTACCATTTACAATATGATGCAAATATACAAAATATTCATTTTAAGTTCTATAAACTTCTTTAAAAGTTTGCTCCAATGATTATTTTAATTAAACTTTATTTGTTGCTGATTATAACGGTTTGTAGTTCCAACTTTGAGCCTGAGGATTTTATGCTAATATCACCGCTAGTAATCGTTGATTCAATCACTGCTACCAATTTTCCATTAAATGCATGCATATAGTTCAACGAGAAAGGAGTTTGGTCTATAGCATTTCCGTTGCAAAGTGCTTTAAGTTTACCTGCACTACTCACTTCAAAGAAAAGTAACTGATCGGCTCTTGGACATAAATTACCATCCTTATCCACTATTTCTAAAGTTACATAGGACAAGTCTTTGCCATCGGCATAAATGGTGCTACGGTCGGGGGTGAGTTTGATAGCATAAGGCTCACCGGCTGTGGTGCGCCCTGCATGAGCAGGCGCACCCGCTGCAAAGCAATTGAAAAATTGC